>CBFRWL010000278.1:0-3355 GCA_965727025.1 uncultured Sphingomonas sp. | reverse complement strand
AGGGCACGGTTGCTGCCCATCGGAACCCGCGTCATATTCTCCGCGCCGCCCGCAATGACGATGTCAGCCAGGCCGCTCGCGATTTCGCCCACTGCAGTATGAATCGCGGCCTCGGACGCTCCACATTTGCGATCCACGGTCATGCCCGGGATATGTTCTGGCCATCCGGCGCTGAGCAGCGCCGTCCTCGCAATATTCCCGCACTGTTCCCCGATCTGGGTAACGCAGCCGAACACAACATCATCGACATGGTCCGTTGAAAGGCCATTGCGATCAACGATCGCACGCAGGACATTCGCCCCAAGGTGGTCGGCGCGCACGCCGGAGAACGATCCCCGGAAACGGCCGATCGGAGACCGAACGGCATCAACTATCACGATTCCCGTCATATACTTTCACCTCGAGCAGGCTCGCATGTCAAAGCGTGCGCGCTATGATCTCGCGCATGATTTCCGACGTTCCGGCGTAAATGCGCATGACACGAGCGTCACGCCAGGCACGACTGACGACGAACTCGTTCATGAAGCCATAGCCGCCATGCAGCTGGACCAGGTCATCGAGGATTCGGTTTTGCATCTCGGCGGCCATCAACTTGGCCATGGCGGCGCGATCTGCGCTCAGTTCGCCACGCAAAAACTCCGCAAGACAGTCATCCACGAAGGCCCGCAGCATCTCCAGCTGGGCGCGCGCATCGGCCAGCTTGAATTTGGTATTCTGAAACGAAAATAGCGGGGCGCCAAATGCGTTGCGATCCTTGGTATATTCGATTGTCCGGGCAAGCATCGCATCGATCGAAGCGGCCGCGCGGATCGGCACGACCATCCGTTCCTGCGGCAGTTCGGACATCATGTAGGAGAAGCCCTTGTTCTCCTCGCCAAGCAGATAATGCGCCGGGACGCGCACATCCTCGAAGAACAGCTCAGCAGTATCTTGAGCAAGTAGACCGATCTTGTCGAGCTTCTTGCCTTTGACGAATCCGGGCGTGCCTTCCGGAACAACGATGAGCGACACGCCCTTTCGGCCGGCAGCGGGATCGGTCTTGCAGGCCAGGATGATCAGACCGCAATTTATCCCATTGGTGATGAAGGTTTTCGAGCCGTTGATGACCCATTCATCACCTTCGCGGTGAGCCGTCGTCCTGATGGCCTTCACGTCGCTGCCTGTTCCGGGCTCGGTCATCCCCAGCGCACCGATCGCCTCGCCTGCGATCAGGCGTGGAATCCATTCCTGCTTTAGCTCCTCGGTGCCGAACTTCGTGATGTAAGGCGTGACCACATCGCTGTGCATGGAAAAACCGAGACCCGTCGCATTCTCGCGGGCAAGTTCCTCGATAATGACCGCAGCGAATCCGAAATCACCCCCCGCGCCGCCATATTTTTCAGGTGCCATGGGGCAAAGCAGGCCCCACTTGCCGGCTTCGCGCCAAACTTCACGCGGCACGATACCCTGCTTTTCCCATTCGAGATGATACGGCACGACATGCTGTTCAAGAAACGCACGAACTGCGTCACGAAACATCTCGTGCTCGGCGGTAAATACAGTCCGTGCCAAGTCACTCTCCAGAATCCGGAATTAATTCGACCTGCATATATCCCATAACAACTTGATGACGGGGGTCCGTCATAAATTGTATTCAGCACAGCTCTCTAGGGGACCATTTTTAATCAGGCATAGCCCCCATCAATCGTGAGTATTGTTCCGGAAGTGTAACCGGATAAAGGTGAAGCCAGGAAGGCCACAGCGTCACCGATTTCCTCCGCCTTCGCAGCCCGACCGAACGGCAGGTGGGAAAAGAGCTCCCTCCATCGATCGGCGCTGCCGAGTTCACGCTCCGCTTTTGCTTGCATCATCATCTTGACGCGATCGGTCTGAACAAATCCGGGATTAATTCCAACAACTCGAACGCCATCGTGGAACGATGCGCGCCCCATGGCTTTGACAAACCCCATGAGCGCCGCATTTCCCGCCGATCCGGCAATATATTCAGGAGGAAAACGCTCACCTCCGGCGCCAATGACGTTGATGATGACGCCCTGGCGTTCAGCAAGTTGCTTGTAGAGCTTCTGGGTCAGCGCGAAGTAGCCAAAGACCTTCAGATCCCAGGCCGATCTCCAACGCTGCATGTCAATCTCCTGCAAGGATCCCGGAGGAATCGCACCGGCATTGTTAACCAGGATGTCCACCGCACCGCACTCGGCAACCAAGGCATCCTGATCGCCCTCACGGCTGAGATCGCAAGCGATGCCGTCGGCCGTGATGCTAGCGGACCGCAGTTCTTGAACGGCCCGATCAAGCGCATCGCCGTCCCGCGCTGCGATCACAACTTCGCACCCTTCCCGCCCGAGGGAGAAGGCAGCAGCAAGGCCAATTCCCTTCGAAGCTCCGGTAATCAGCGCCCTTTTACCCGCCAGCCTCAGATCCATCTGCGCATCCTTATCCTCTCGAATTCATGATCGGGCAGTGCCGCGTGATTGGGTCTCGCCGATTGCCACCTGCCAATCTTCGGAGATCGACAATAAGGCATTTATAATCTAGCACAAGCGTTCTAACTTGTTTTCATAATTTTCGACGAGGAGAGATTGATGAAGCTTGGCGGAAGAGTTGCCATCATTACCGGCACCAGCCCCAATATCGGCGGAGGTATCGCAGAGGCGCTGGCAGCGGCGGGCGCGTCCATCGTCGCGGTCGACGCCCAGCAGCAAAATGCTGACGGTTGCGCCAACGCGATCAAGGCGGCCGGTGGATCGGCAATCGGGATCGTTTGCGACGTCACGGACGATGCAGCCGTCAAGGCAGCCGTTGACAAGGCGATGGAAACCTATGGTCGCGTCGACATCCTCGTCAACAACGCGGCCTATTTCCACGAACGAACGATCGCTGAGATGGAACTGCCGGGCTGGCGTAGGGTGATCTCGGTCATTTTGGACGGATCATTTCTTTTCACGAAATATGCGACCGCCAAAATGCTGCAGGGCGGCCGAGGCGGCGTTGTCATCAACGTGATCTCGACCACGGGTCACCAGGGTGCTCCGGGCAACATTGCCTACGCAACCGCCAAGGCCGGAATGCTGAACTTCACGCAAAGTGCAGCGATGGAGTTCGCCGCCCAGAATATCCGGGTCGTCAGCCTAACGCCCACCGCAACAAGTTTCGAAGAAAAGCCTGCCCGTGCAAAGCGTTGGAACGTCGATGTCGGTTCGATGGATCACGTCGGCCCCATGAGTCAGAAATACGCCAAGCGCATCCCCCTCCAGCGACTGCCGAACGCGAGCGATTACGGTGCCGCCGCCGTCTTTCTCGCATCGGATGACGCTACGATGATCACAGGCATCGATCTGCGAGTCGATGGTGGCGC
>CBFRWL010000277.1:0-3384 GCA_965727025.1 uncultured Sphingomonas sp. | reverse complement strand
TCGGAATATGTCCCGACCAGCGCGGATTTCGCGCTGCGTTGCCGCTGGTCGCGGCGGTGATCGCGGCGGGGCTATCCTTCGCGATCTTTATCTAGCATCACGCTTGGCAAGACTGCTCCGTAACCTTCCTGAATGAACGTGGCGAGCAACAGGTTCATGCAGTCCGATAGCAGGAGGTCGCGTCATGAAGAATGTGTTGCTGCTCGTTCATGATGACGGAGGCGAGGAGGCAAGGCTGCAGGCCGCGCTTGATCTGACCCGCGTGCTGTCCGGCCATCTGATCTGTCTCGATATCGTGCAGCCGCCGGCGCTCGTTGGCGCTGAAATGATGACGACCGATCTGGAAATCGAACTGCTCGAACGCTCGCGCGCCGAGGAGGCGAGCAATCTCGCGCGGATCAAGCAGCGGCTGGGCTCCGAGGACATTCCGTGGAGTTGCCTGACGGCGACGGGGGATATCGGCCAGTTGCTCGCTGACCGTTCGTTATTTGCCGACATCATCGTGCTGAACATCGGGCACGCCGATCTGAAATCCCCCGACATGTGCGCGATCACGTCGGACGTTGTCCGCAACACCCGCAGGCCAGTACTTGCAGTCCCGCGAAGCGGCCATTCTTTCGATCCCGCCGGCCATGCGCTGATCGCGTGGAACGGATCGGCCGCCATCATCGAAACCATGCGGAGCGCCATGCCGCTGCTTGCTCTCGCCAGCGGCGTGACTTTGCTCGAGATCGGCAAGCCTGGCAGGAGCCCGATCGATGACGCTGCCGTCTATCTCTCGCGCCACGGCATCAGTGCGCGGATCGAGCATGTTGAGCATAACGATGTCGCGACCGCCTTGCTTGGCGAATGCAGGCGACGGCAACCGGCCTATTGCCTCGTCGGCGCCTATGGCCATTCCCGCCTCCGCGAGACTTTGTTCGGCGGGGTAACTCGCCGCCTGCTTGCCGAAAGCCCCGTGCCGCTGCTGATCGGCCATTAGCCCGCCGATAGCCATCGTGCCGGCAGGCGGCTATGGAGCCTGCCGATGATAAGCTTTGCCAGGCCCTTCGAAGGCGCGCAACGCGTGCCGAGCGCCAAGCTGGATCTGTTCATCAGGCGTGCCTTTCTCAGCCCGGAAGAATGCGCGACGATCTGCACCATGATCGATGCGCGGCGGCGGCCTTCGACCATCGTCGACGATATTGGCGATCCGCTGTTCCGGACCAGCGAGACCTGCGACCTCGATCCCGCCCACCCGCTGCCCCGCGAGCTTGACGCAAGGATCGCGGCCTATCTCGCCATCGATCCTGAAAAAGGGGAGCCGATGCAGGGGCAGCGCTATGCGCCGGGGCAGGAATTCAAGCTGCATACCGACTATTTCGAACCCGACGGCGCCGATTATCAGGCGCATTGCACGCGAAGCGGCCAGCGCACCTGGACGGCGATGATCTATCTCAACGAGCCCGAGGCGGGCGGCGCGACGCGGTTCAAGGCAATCGAGAAGATCGTCCAGCCGGAAACCGGCAAGCTGCTGTGCTGGAACAATCTGCTGCCCGATGGGCGGCCCAATCACGCCACCTTGCACCAGGGCATGAAGGTGCGGCGCGGCACCAAATATGTCATCACCAAATGGTTCCGCCAGCAGCCCTGGACGGGCTGATCGCCGCCAACGCCAAACTGTAACACGAATCTGCGAGAGCCATCGGGCGATACCAACGGAACAAGGGATCGTCATGGACGCAATCGTCCAACCGGCCGAGATCGAGGACTTCTTCGACTATGTGCCCGCCGAGCCGAGCCTGCCCGAGCGGCAGGACGAACGGCGCCGCTATCGCACCATCTGGATTTCGGACGTGCACCTTGGAACCCGCGGCTGCAACGCGCGGATGCTGATCGATTTTCTGGACTCGACCGACAGCGATGCGATGTATCTGGTCGGCGACATCATCGATGGCTGGCGGCTCAAGAAAAGCTGGTACTGGCCGGCGCTGCACAACGATATCGTCTGGCGGGTGATGAAGCGCGCCAAGCGCGGAACCCGCGTGATCTACATCCCAGGCAATCATGACGAGATGTTTCGCCAGTTCGCGGGGATGACCTTCGGCGGCATCGAGATCCGCCGCAAGGCCATTCACCACACCGCCGACGGTCGCAAGCTGCTCGTGCTTCACGGCGACGAATTCGACGCCGTCGTGATGTGCCACAAGTGGCTCGCCTTCCTTGGCGATGCGGCTTATGGCCTGCTGCTACGCCTCAACGTGGTGATCAACGCCTGCCGGCGGCGGCTCGGCCTGCCCTTCTGGTCGATCGCCAAGCACGCCAAGCACAAGGTCAAGAACGCGGTCGAATTCATCTCCCGCTACGAAGAAGCGCTGGCGCACGAGGCACGCGCCCGTGGCGTCGACGGGATCGTCTGCGGCCATATCCACACCGCTGAAATCTGCGATTTCGACGGCATCGAATATTATAATGACGGCGACTGGGTGGAAGGCTGCACCGCGCTGGTCGAGCATTTCGACGGCCGCATGGAAGTGCTGCACTGGGCCGAAGAGATCGCCGCGCGCGGCCAGCCTCAGCAGCGGAAACTGGCCGCTTGAAGATTATCATCGTCAGCGACGCATGGGAGCCGCAGGTCAATGGCGTCGTCAGAACCTTGCGATCGGTCAAGGCCGAGATCGAGGCCATGGGTCATCGCGTGGCTCTGATCACGCCGGATCGCTTTCGTTCGCTGCCCTGCCCGACCTATCCCGAGATCCGGCTCGCGCTCACCGGCCCCGATGCAGTGGGAAAGCTCATCGAAACCGAAGACGCCGACGCCCTCCATATCTCGACCGAGGGGCCGCTCGGCCTCGCGGCGCGGCGCTGGTGCCTGCGCAACGGCCTTGCCTTCACCACCGCCTATCACACGCAGTTTCCCGACTATATTCAATCGCGATCGGGCATTCCGGCGCGCTGGACATGGCGCTTCATCCGCTGGTTCCATGCGCCGTCGGCCGCCGTGCTCACCTCGACCCCGATGATCCGGCACGCGCTGGAAGCGCATGGCGTCACCCATGTCCGCCATTGGGGACGAGGCGTCGATCTCGGCTGCTTCCATTCGGATCACGCTGCACCTGCGGCGTTCGCCAACCTGCTCCGGCCCATCCAGCTCTACGTCGGGCGCGTGGCGGTGGAGAAGAATATCGAGGCGTTTCTGGCGACTCGCCACGGAGGGACGCGCGTGGTCGTCGGTGACGGACCGGCGCTGGAAAACCTCAAGCAGCGATTTCCCGACGCGCTGTTCCTGGGCGCGCTTTCGGGTGAAGCACTGGCGGCGGCCTATGCGCATGCCGATGTGCTCGTCTTCCCCAGCCGCACCGACACGTTCGGGCTGGTGATGATCGAGGCGCTCGCCTGCGGCAC
>CBFRWL010000276.1:0-3392 GCA_965727025.1 uncultured Sphingomonas sp. | reverse complement strand
GATGCAATTGAGCCGGGAGGCCCTGGTCCGCGCCTATCGCCAGATGAAGGTGATCCGCGCCTTCGAAGAGCGGCTGCACGACGAGATCATGACCGGCGAGATTGCCGGCTTCACCCATCTTTATGCGGGGCAGGAAGCGGTCGCGGTCGGCGTGTGCGAACATCTCGACACCGAGGACAAGATCGTCTCCACCCATCGCGGCCACGGCCATTGCATCGCCAAGGGCTGCGACGTGCATGCCATGATGAAGGAGATCTGGGGCAGCAAGGAAGGGCTCTGCAAGGGCAAGGGCGGCTCCATGCACATCGCCGATGTCGATCAGGGGATGCTGGGCGCGAACGGTATCGTCGGCGCGGGCGCGCCGATCGCCGTGGGCGCTGCGCTCTCCGCCAAGATCGACGGCAAGGGCAAGGTCGCGATCGCCTTTTCCGGCGACGGTGCCTGCAACCAGGGCACGACCTTCGAAGCGATGAACTTCGCGGTCGTCACGCAGGCGCCGGCCATCTTCCTGTTCGAGAACAATCATTATTCCGAGCATACCGGCGTCGATTATGCCGTCGGCACCAACAAGGATATCGCCAGCCGGGCCGAAGCGTTCGGCATGAAGGTGTGGCGCGGCAATGGCTGCGATTTCTTCTCGGTGCATGAGACGATGCGCGAGGTGCTGGAGCATGTCCGCGCCGGCAACGGGCCCGCCGCCGTCGAATTCGATACCGAGCGCTACTATGGCCATTTCGAGGGCGATCCGCAGCGCTATCGCGGCGAGGGCGAGCTCGATCGTATCCGCGCGGAGCGCGATTGCATCAAGGCGTTCCGCAAGAGCGTGACCGAGGCCAAGCTGCTCGAAGGCGCCGATCTCGACACGGTGGATAGCGAGGTGCTGGCGCTGATCGACGATGCCGTTACCGCCGCCCGCGCGGCCGAGCGCTCGACCGCAGCCGACGTCCTGACCGACGTCTATATCAGCTACTGAGACCGGAGAGCGCAGACATGGCCAAGATGATGTATCGCGACGCGGTCCTCAAGACGATCACCGCCGAGATGGAACGCGATCCCAATGTGGTGGTGCTGGGCGAGGATATCGTCGGCGGCATGGGCACGGCGGGCGGCCCCGAGGCGATCGGCGGGATCTGGAGCACCTCGTCCGGGCTTTACGAGAAGTTCGGAGCCAATCGCGTGATCGATACGCCGATCTCCGAAAGCACGATCATTGGATCGACGGCGGGGCTCGCGCTGTCCGGCAAGCGGCCGATCGCCGAGCTGATGTTCGCCGATTTCATCGGCGTGAGCCTGGACCAGATCTGGAACCAGATCGCCAAGTTCCGCTACATGTTCGGCGGCAAGACGCGCTGCCCGGCGGTGATCCGGATGGCCTATGGCGCGGGCTTCAACGCCGCCGCGCAGCACAGCCAGTCGGTCCATTCGCTGCTGACCAGCATGCCGGGTCTCAAGGTCGTCACGCCGTCCACGCCGGCCGACGTCAAGGGCCTGCTGACGCACGCGATCCGCGACGACGATCCGGTGATCTTCCTCGAACATAAGGCGCTCTACGGCAGCACCGGCGAGGTGCCCGACGAGGATTATACCATCCCGTTCGGCCATGCCCGCCTTGCCCGCGCGGGGCAGGACGTGACGATCGTGACGCTGGGGCTGATGGTGGGCTTCTGCGAGGGCGTCGCCGACAAGCTGGCCGGCGAGGGGATCGGCTGCGACGTGATCGATCTGCGCAGCACCAGCCCGCTCGACGAGGAAGCGATCCTCGATTCGGTCGAAGTGACCGGGCGGCTCGTGATCGTGGACGAAAGCCCGCCGCGCTGCTCGATCGCGACCGACATCGCCGCGCTCGTCGCGCAGAAGGCGTTCGCGAGCCTCAAGGCGCCGCCCGCGCTCGTCACCGCGCCGCACACCCCGATCCCGTTCGCGCGCGAGCTGGAGAGTGCCTATCTGCCGTCGGCCGACAAGATCGAGGCGGCGGTGCGCAAGACGCTCGACTGGCGCTGAGGGAGGCGAAGCATGGGCAATATCCGCGCCTTCACCATGCCCAAATGGGGCATCGAGATGACCGAGGGAACGCTGGCCGAATGGATGGTCAAGGAAGGCGAGGGCTTCACGCGCGGCCAGACGCTCTGCCTGATCGAAACCGACAAGATCACCAATGAGGTCGATGCCGAATATGACTCGGTTTTGCGCAAGCTGATCGTGCCGGCTGGCGGCGAGGCGCAGCCGGTCGGCGCGCTGCTCGCCGTGTTCGCGGACGCCGATGTGAGCGATGCCGAGGTCGAAGCGTTCGCCGCCAGCTTCAAGGCCGCCGATACCAGCGTCGCCGCGCGCAAGAGCGAGGCTGCCGCACCGCAGCCTGCGCCGGTCGCCGCCGAGGCTGCGGCCTCTGCGCCGGCGCGGATCGAGACCAACCGCCCGATCAGCCCGGAGGCGCTCAAGCTCGCCGAACGGCTCGGCGTCGATCTCAACGGCGTCGAAGGATCGGGCCGGGGCGAGCGCATCACCTATCAGGATGTCTATCAGGCAAGCCATCCGGCAGCCGCGCCCGCGCTCAAGGGCAAGCTCGATCTGCCGCTCAGCCTCGAAAGCTTCTTCGCCTCGCCGCTCGCCAAGCGGCTGGCGCAGCTCCACGGGATCGATCTCGCGGGCATCAAGGGCACCGGCGCGCGCGGCCGCATCTCCAAGGCCGACATACTCGCGCTCGTCCGCCCGGCGGCGTCGCAGCCCGGCTTGGCACCGTTCGTTGCGGGCGAGAACCGGCCGCGGATCGAGCCGATGGACAAGATCCGCAAGGTGGTCGCGCGGCGGCTGACCGAGAGCAAGCAGAACGTCCCGCATTTCTACCTGCGCATGAACGTCCGCGTCGATGAACTGCTGGCGCTGCGCAAGACCGCCAATCTCGTGCTCGGCGCGAAGGCTTCGATCAACGATTATCTGGTGAAGGCGGTGGCGCTCGCGCTGGTGCGGCATCCGGCGGTCAATATCCAGGTTCATGGCGATACGATCCACCATTTTCCGCATGCCGATATCTCGGTGGCGGTCGCCTCGCCCAAGGGGCTGGTGACGCCGATCGTGCGCTCGGCCGATCTGATGCGGATCGATCAGCTCGCCGCCGCCACCCGCGCGCTGATCGAAAAGGCGCAGGCGGGCAAGCTCGCCTATGAGGATATGGACGGCGGCACCTTCTCGGTCTCCAACCTCGGCATGTTCGGCATCGATCAGTTCGATGCGATCATCAATCCGCCGCAGGGCGCGATCCTCGCGGTCGGCGCGATCGCGCGCGTCTGGGGCGAGGGGGAGGATGGGCAGGGCCGCTTCGAAAGCCGCCTGTCGCTCGCGCTCTCCTGCGATCACCGCGCGATCGACGGCGCGGTGGGTGCGGCGTTCATGGC
>CBFRWL010000275.1:0-3395 GCA_965727025.1 uncultured Sphingomonas sp. | reverse complement strand
CGCAACGGCGGCGCGCGCGTGCTGGTCACCGAGATCGATCCGATCTGCGCGCTGCAGGCGGCGATGGAAGGCTATGAGGTGGTGACGATGGAGGAAGCGGTGACCCGCGCCGACATCTTCGTCACGGCCACCGGCAATGAGGATGTCATCACCCTCGAGCATATGCGCGCGATGAAGCCGATGGCGATCGTGTGCAATATCGGCCACTTCGACAGCGAGATTCAGATCGCTGCGCTCAACAACATGAAGTGGACCGAGATCAAGCCGCAGGTCGATCTCGTCGAATTTCCCGACGGCAAGCAGATCATCGTGCTCGCCAAGGGGCGTCTCGTGAACCTCGGCTGCGCCACCGGGCACCCGAGCTTCGTAATGTCCTCCTCCTTCACCAATCAGGTGCTGGCGCAGATCGAGCTGTTCACCAAGTCCGGCGAATATCAGAACCAGGTCTATGTGCTGCCGAAGCATCTCGACGAAAAGGTCGCCGCCCTCCATCTCGAAAAGCTGGGGGTCAAGCTCACCACCCTGACCGACAAGCAAGCCAAATATATCGGCGTCACGCCGCAAGGGCCGTTCAAACCGGATCATTATCGCTATTGAGGAACGGCGGCGCGGCGGCCTCGTGCCGTCGCGCGACGTCCTTTTTCATCGATCCGCGAAATGAGCCGCTGCCGAAGCGGATCGTCAGGTGCGAACCGTTGTCTGCCGATGACCGGCATTGCTCAAATTGAGACGTTTTTCCGGAAGGATCGTTACCGGATCGCCGACCTTTGCCTGCTGAAATAGCCGCTGCGCAAAAGCCGTGGGGATGCTGACGCACCCATGTGTGGCGGCGGATGGGCGGACGTCCGCGCCATGGATGGCAACGCCTTCGTTTGTCAGGCGCAGCGTGTAAGGCATTGCAGCCTCGTAAAGGCTCGAGCGGTGGTTCACGCTTTTCGAAAGAACATGCAGCTGCCCGATTGGAGTGGGCTTTTTGTCCGCGCCATACATGATGACGGCGGTGCCGATCTCATGACCGGCGCGGAATATCGAAAGGATCTGCGTCGAAAGATCGATCCTGATCCAGATGCCGCCGGAGGGGACACCATGCTCGTCCCAGACAAATTGACCGTAACGGAGAGGCTTGCGGATATTCAGGACGGTTTTGATCCTCCGCTTTGCGAAATCGGCGGTGCGTGGCTGCCCGAACGCGGCATCTGCCACGAGAATCCGGTCACCATAGTTCGCGGCGGCAGCAGCGGAGGAATGGGGGGAAGGCTTCGGCGCGCCTTCCAAGTGGATCGGAACGAGATTCATCATCGCCACCGCCGCGATCGCGGTCGCCGGGGGCACGAGCCAACTGCATATGTCGAGCAGCCGAGCCATCATCTATTCAACCGTCTCCTGACATCCCCAATAGTAAGGTTCCCGGCCCATCATTTTGCGGGGATTGATGCAGCTGCCTCAACGGCTCGGATGGCCTGCTGGGCCTTGCGTTGCCTCCGCAACATCAATCCCGTGAGGCCAAAGCCAGCGATCATGGTCAGCCACGTTGCCGGCTCTGGAACGGGGACCGAGGAGGATGGCGGAACGGCCGGGGCAATAGGAGGAATAGGAGCTGGTCTGACGGGAGGGAGGGGCGGCCTAGCTGGCGGAATGGGGCCGGGCCCGATGGGAGGCGCGGTAGTCGGTCCGCCCGGGGGAACGAAAGGCGCCCCGGGAAGCAGCAGCGGCGGCCCCGAAATGGGCAATGCCGGAACGACGTCATTAACCGCGGAAAGCGGCGAAACCGGCGTACCAAGCGGCGAAGCGGACGCCAATGGCGGCGCGGCCGGCGGAATCCCGGCAGGCAGGCGTTCGCGCACCTTGGGCATGGCATATTGGCGCGGTGCCTTGGCTGGCTTCGTGGATAAGAGCGCCCCCGCCGGACGCGCTCCAGGCGAACGCTCGTCAAACAAGGCGAGAAGATCGCTGCCTGTCTTGATCCCAGCTTGGGATACGGCCTGACGCAGCGGCGAAATTGCCAGCCCCGACACCACAATGAAACTCGCTGCGAATGCGAGTAACTTGCGATTCAAACCAAGGTTGCGACCTGCCATAACACGAAGCCTCCATTTGCGGCGGGCTTGAAGGCAAGCTGGCGAGGCTTCTGCCTACGAGACTCCAGACCGTCTTGATTTGGGACAGATATTGGTCAGTTCAGGCGTGACGGGAATCGTTGCTTTGGCGACGAAGAAGAGAGAAGCGAACTAGCGTGACAACAGGGCTCCAACCTGTGTCCAATTGACGGATCGCTGTCCGACGATCTCAAACGAACAAACAACGAAATGGATGCAGCAACGAAACAAACACCGCGCTGGCTATCAGCCATCACGTAAATGGCTTGTGATATGTCGCTGGCCCAGAGCCGACCGGAGGCGCCGTGGCCCGACCGCTCCTATGGCGTGCTTCCGGCGTTGCGAATTCGACAGGCGAGTGCAAGCGCAAGCGATTCAAGCTGAATTAGTGCATTCATGCGCAACGCTCCCCGAGGCAACATGTCAGCGAGCACGTTTCGGCATGCCTGTTCGAGGTCGATAGCTTGGCCGAGCTGATATTGTTCGCACAAAACCAGTCTGTGCAACTCGGCGAATGAGCGGGAAAGCGGGCGAGGGCGATGCCGTTCGATCATTGGGAAGGGAACGACGTTCGTGGCGCGTGGGCTCGCCTGCGCCGTGCTCGCACCCTTCATCATGGTTTGCCCCCGCAACGCCTCGAAATTATATCCGTAGTTATATTCAATGGTAGATCGAAACAAGCTTCAGTTTGGCCTGTCCCGATCCGGAACTGTGACTCTGAGCGTCGCGCCGCGAGCGATCGGATTTGGACAATCCCAGACTCAGGCTGCCGAGTTCATGCGATTGAAAAACCCCTCCCCGTGAGGGGAGAGGTTCATCTGTTCCGTCATAGGGCTGACGGCTTCTCAATCATGCCAGCGCCGGTGATGCCGCCAGCCGTCACCGTCATGATCCCAGTCGCGACCGCGCCAACGACGATGTTCCCAGCGATCATGATCCCGCCAGCGATAGCGAGGAGCATAATAATAGCTCGGGGCGTAATAATCATATGACCCATAATAAGGGGTGCCATAATAGGGCGTGCCGTAATAGCCGTCATCATAGGGCTCATAATAGCCCGGGCCGCCGCCGACATAGAGCGAGAAGCTGCTATAGGTGCGGGCTTCCGCCGCCGAAGGGGCTGTAAAACCAAGTGCCGAAGCTGCCAAAGCCGCACCCGCCAGAATTGCCTTGTTCATCTGTCATCTCCGAATCAGGTTATGACCGATCATGGACGACAGGCGTTGGATCGGCCCTGAACGGCCTCGTTATCGTCCGTTAATCCGGATCGGCACCTTAGATGCCGTGGAAACGAACGAA
>CBFRWL010000274.1:0-3395 GCA_965727025.1 uncultured Sphingomonas sp. | reverse complement strand
TTATGCAGACCGCGTCGCTGTTCGCCCGCTCGGCGATCCAATCGTCGGCGGCATCGAAGTTAGCCGAGACGATCACCCTTTCGATCAGGGGATGAACCGGAATTCGGATCGGGCTGTTGCTGACCACGGCGACGGGGACGTCATGGCGAAAGGCAACCTTATAGGTTTCTTCCTTGACCGGGCAGGCATCGGCGTCGACCAGCACGCGGATCATTTCTCGCGGCCTGATTTCTTGCGCTGGGCCGATTTCCCGCGTGGCGCCTTGCTGTGGTGCTTATGTGCTGGTCGAGCCTGAGCGCCGCGCGGCGCGCGCTTGCGATCCGGCTTGTCTGCCTGGGCGGGGCCGCCCTTGTCGCGGCCGCCGTGGCGAGTCTCATCGCGCGGCTTGCCCTCGACTGGCTGGATGTCCACTCCATCATCATTATCGGCGGTGCGCCGTACCGCATCCAAAAAGCGCCCCGCCAGCGCGCCCGGCACCTCGAACAGCGTCTCATGGGCTCCAATCCGGATAGCGCCAATATCTCCCCGGCTGACATGGCCATGACGGCACAGAAGCGGCAATATCCATCGGGGATCGGCGTTCTGCCTGCGGCCGACATTGAGCCGAAACCAGGCGCTATCTTCAAAACCGGCGCGTGGCCGACGTGGCTCCTGCGGGGCTTCGCCGACAATCAGATCCTCTGGCTCGGGCAGACGAGCGCGGTGGGCATGGACGAGCGCGGCCGCGATGTCCTCGGCGCTCCGCTCGGTCAGCAGACGCGCCGCGAGCGTACGATCCTGTTCGCTGATTTCAGCCGGGGCGAGGAGGGCCGCAAGCAGCCGCTCATTATCCGCCTGACGAATTTCATCGGCGGATGGAGGCTTGGTCCATTCGGCAGCGATGCGTGCGCCTCTTAGCATCGATTCAACGCGCTTGCGGCGCGGATAGGGCACGATCAACACCGCCGTACCCTTCCTGCCGGCCCGACCGGTGCGGCCTGAACGATGCTGGAGCGTTTCGGCGTCGCGTGGAATTTCGACATGGACGACGAGGCTCAGGCTCGGCAAATCGATCCCGCGCGCAGCGACGTCGGTCGCGACGCACACCCGTGCGCGGCGGTCGCGCAACAGCTGCAGCGCCTGATTGCGTTCGTTCTGGCTGTGCTCGCCGGAAAGAGCGACCGCTGCGAAACCGCGTTCGATCAGGCTCGCGTACAGATGGCGGACATTATCGCGCGTGGCGCAGAACAGCATCGCGGTTTCCGCCTCGTGGAAGCGCAGCAGGTTGACGACCGCATTCTCGATGTCGGCCGGAGCAACCGCCATTGCCTGATATTGGATGTCGCCATGGCCGCGGTCAGCACCGACCGTCGAGATCCGCAAGGCGTCGCGCTGGTAGCGGCGGGCAAGCGCTACGATCGGCTGCGGCATCGTCGCCGAAAACAGCAGCGTGCGTCGCCCCTCCGGAGTTGCATCGAGGATCTCCTCGAGATCCTCACGGAAGCCCATGTCGAGCATTTCGTCGGCTTCGTCGAGTACGGCGACCTTGAGTGCCGAGAGATCCAGCGCGCCGCGTTCGAGATGGTCGCGCAGCCGCCCCGGCGTGCCGACGACGATATGCGCTCCGTGATTCAGCGCGCGCCTTTCCTTCGAAGCGTCCATTCCGCCGACGCAAGTGGCAACGCGTCCCCCTGCCTTGTCGTAGAGCCAGACAAGTTCGCGGCTGACCTGTAGCGCGAGCTCTCGCGTGGGCGCGATGACCAAAGCAAGCGGCTTAAGCGCGAAAGGCAGTTCACCATCGGACGCCAACAGCTCATCAGCCATTGCCAGACCAAAGGCGACAGTCTTGCCGGAGCCCGTCTGCGCCGAAACGACCAGATCACGACCGCGCGCATCGGTTTCGAGGACGGCCGCCTGGACGGGCGTCGGTGTTGAATATCCGCGTCCGGCCAAAGCGTCGCTTAGAATAGGGGGCAGCTGAGGAAAGGTCATCGACTTCACAAATCAAGAGGCCGCTATCGGCGGCGGGATCCATATCGACGTCCGTTGACAGCGCGACATGGGCGAAAGGTTGTAATCGAGCGGCAATGCCGCGCCAATCAGTGCGGCATCGGCCGGCGCTATACAGGGGCTTTCCCTATTTGGCTTCAACTGTTTTCGGTCACGCCCCGCATTATCGACCCATCGACCTCGTGCGTGCGGGCATAATCGGGATCGGGTGGACGGCATGGGCCTGTCCATTGCGTTGCGCGCCGAACCTCTTCGAGCCAGGCCAGCTCCTGAACCGGGGAGAAAACCCGACAAATCGAAGCAACGCATGCGCCGGCTGCTCGTTCAGCCCATGTCCCAAACCGATCGAGACCACTCATGTCCATTCACAAGATGATCGCGCTGCACCCTGACGTGGCCGGTAACCTCAACGAGGCGCTGGCAACGGCCGCGCGCCATGCCATGTTTTGCGCAGCGATGTGCACGTCCTGCGCGGATGCCTGTTCTGCCGAGCCGATGGACATGCGACAATGCATCCGTACCTGCCTCGATTGCGCCGATATATGCGCCGCAACGACCAATGTCGCCATCCGCAGAACCGGCCAGAATGTGGAGGTGCTGCGGATGACGCTACAAACCTGCATCCGCACATGCGAGCTGTGCGCCGAGGAATGTGGGCGCCACGATCATGAGCATTGCAAGCTTTGCGCGGAAATGTGCCGCGAATGCGCTGAGGATTGCCGCAAGGCACTCGCCACTGTGCATTGAACGGCAAAGCCGGACGTCTTTATCGTCAAACCTGACCATCACATGCTGGGACCAGTGACCAAAACATTTCTCCGGGGTCCATCACTGATTGGCGTTAAGCGCTTTTAGCGTTCAGCTCATCACGAGGCACAAGCTTATCGGCATCCTTGCCATAGGCACGCAGGAACAGATGCGCGGCATGCCTAGCCTGCGCATCCTTTTGCCGCGCTGTGGGCGGATCGCCGACACCCCACATGCGCGCGAAATGGACCTCGGCGGCGCTCAGCGCGAACAGGTCCTTGCCGGCTGTCGCATAATCGTCGGTCCAGAGAAGATCGGCGAAGTTGGCGCGCAGATATTCGCCGATCATATGCTGGGTCTTGCCGGGCCCCTGCTCGAAGAAGATCTTGGTCAACTCGGGCTGGCGATCGGCCAGTGGGCCGATGAGCCGGAACATGGAGATTACGATCGGCGAAATCGCGCGCTCGATCACCGAACGGCAGAGCCGCGTCAGCCGTTCGATCGGGTCACCGTCCCCCAGCGGCGGCATGTCCACCTGACTGCGGATGCCGGCCGCCGTATCCTCGACCACCGCCGCGAACAGCGCCTCCTTCGAAGGGAAATAGCTCCACAAGGTACCCTTGGAACCGCCGAGCTTGGCGGCGATCGCCGACATCCCG
>CBFRWL010000273.1:0-3407 GCA_965727025.1 uncultured Sphingomonas sp. | reverse complement strand
GATGACGCCGTCGCCGATTATACCCGACGCTTCGATCGGCACGATCTCGATGCGATTGGCTGGCAGGTCGGCAAGCAGGCGCGCGCCGATGCGCTCGCCGGGCTCGATCCCAAGCTGCGCGCCGCGCTCGAACTGGCGGCCGAGCGGATCAGCACATATCACGCGGCGCAAAAGCCGGCCGATAGCGAGCGCGTGGATTCAGCGGGCGTGCGGATGGGCGCGCGCTGGCGAGCGGTCGAGGCGGCAGGGCTCTACGTGCCGGGTGGCCGCGCCGCCTATCCCTCATCGGTGCTGATGAACGCACTGCCCGCCAAGGTCGCTGGGGTCGAGCGGCTGGTGATGGTGACGCCTGCGCCGGACGGCGTGATGAACCCGCTGGTGCTTGCCGCCGCCGAATTGGCGGGGGTGGATGAGGTGTGGCGGATCGGCGGGGCGCAGGCGATCGCCGCGCTGGCCTTCGGCACCAAGCGCATCGTCCCGGTCGACGTGATCGTCGGCCCCGGCAATGCCTGGGTCGCCGAGGCCAAGCGCCAGCTCTATGGCGTGGTGGGCATCGATATGGTGGCCGGTCCGTCGGAGATCGTGGTGGTAGCCGACGGCGACAATGATCCCGAGTGGATCGCGGCCGATCTGCTCAGCCAGGCCGAGCATGACCCGACCAGCCAATCCGTGCTCTTCACCGACAATGCCGGCTTCGCGGACGCGGTCGCGCGGGCGGTCGACGATCAACTCGGCCGCCTCCAGACCCAGGCGACCGCCCGAGCGAGCTGGAACGACAATGGAGCGATCGTGCTGGTGGAGAAACTGACCGATGCCTTGCCGCTGGTCGATCGGCTGGCGCCGGAACATCTGGAGCTTGCGGTCACAAACCCGGATGCGTTGTTCAGTCAGGTTCGCCATGCCGGCTCGGTCTTTCTCGGCCGTCACACGCCCGAGGCGATCGGCGATTATGTCGGCGGGCCGAACCATGTGCTCCCAACCGGCCGCCGCGCCCGTTTCTCCTCCGGCCTCTCGGTGCTCGATTTCATGAAGCGGACCAGTTTTCTCGCTTGCTCGCCGGAGGCGGTCGCCAAGATCGGGCCGGCGGCAGTGGCGCTCGCCGAAGCCGAAGGATTGCCGGCGCACGCAAACTCAGTTGCGGTGCGGCTCTGATGGCGAAGGTCAACGAACGGGCGCGGTCGCGATCGACCGCGCGGCTGGCAGCGGTGCAGGCGCTCTATCAGCAGGAGATGGAGGCCACGCCGCTCCCCAAGCTGCTCGACGAATTCCACCAGCACCGGCTTGGCCAGGAGATCGAGGAAGTCCGCTATGCCGATGCCGAGGTCAGTTTCTTCGACGATCTGGTCAAAGGCGTCGATGCGCGGCGCGCCGAAATCGATGCGGCGATCACGGCGCGGCTCGCCAATGGCTGGAACCTCGAACGCCTCGACCGGCCGATGCGGCAGGTGCTTCGTTGCGGCACATATGAGCTGATCGCGCGCATCGACGTGCCGACCGCCACGGTGATAAGCGAATATGTCGATGTCGCGGACGCCTTCTACGACAAGCGGGAGAAGGGGTTCGTCAATGGGCTGCTCGATGCAGTGGCCAAGGCTGTGAGGTCGTAGCGTATGTTCAGGGGGTTGTACGATTGGGTGCTGAGGCTGGCCGGGCATCGGCATGCCATTCGGTACATGGGCGCGGTCTCGTTCGCGGAAAGCAGCTTCTTTCCGATCCCGCCGGACGTGATGCTGGTGCCCATGGTGCTGGCGCGGCGCGATCAGGCGTGGCTGATCGCCACCGTCTGCACCATCGCCTCGGTGGCGGGCGGCATGGTCGGCTATGCGATCGGCTATTTTCTTTATGACACGCTCGGCCAGTGGCTGATCAATCTCTACGGGCTTCAGAGGGGTGCGAGCGAATTTCACGATTGGTACGCCAAATGGGGCGCGGCGCTGATCCTCGCCAAGGGGCTGACGCCGATCCCGTTCAAGCTCGTCACGATCGTCAGCGGGCTGGCCAAGTTCAACTTCGGCATCTTCGTGCTGACCGCCGCGATCACGCGGGGCATCCGCTTCTTCGTGGTGGCCGCGTTGCTGCGCCGTTATGGCGAGCCGATCCAGGCGTTCATCGAAAGGCGGCTGACCCTCGTCGCCACCAGTTTCCTGATCGTGCTCGTTGCCGGTTTCGCGGCGGTCACGCTGGTGTGAGCGACGAAGCCGCCTTCATCGCGGCTTTGCGGAACATCGTCAGTCACCCCGGCGCGCGCGGTTTGCTCGATGATGCGGCGGTGATCGCGCCGCCCCTGGGGCGTGAGCTGGTCATCACCCATGACATGATCGCCGAGGGCGTTCATTTCCTGCCGAGCGATCCGCCCGGCGATATCGCGTGGAAGCTGCTGGCGGTGAATCTCTCCGATCTTGCCGCCAAAGGCGCCAAGCCGATCGGCGCGATCCTGGGCTATGCGCTCGCGGAAGATCCGGCATGGGATGCGGCTTTCGTGGCGGGGCTCGGACGGGCCTGCGATCATTTTGCGGTTCCGCTGCTCGGCGGCGACACGATCGCGCTGAAGCCGGGCGATCGCCGTGCGTTCGGGCTCACGGCATTGGGCGAGGCTGCCGCCCCCGTCCCCGATCGGCGGGGCGCGAGAGCGGGCGACCTGCTATGGGTATGCGGGACGATCGGCGATGCCGGCATCGGCCTTGCGATCGCGCGCGGCGAGATCGAGGGGCCGCGAAAGCTGCTCAAGGCCTATCGCCTGCCGATGCC
This sequence comes from uncultured Sphingomonas sp., assembly GCA_965727025.1. Taxonomy (GTDB): domain Bacteria; phylum Pseudomonadota; class Alphaproteobacteria; order Sphingomonadales; family Sphingomonadaceae; genus CANJQJ01. The sequence goes on along the minus strand of CBFRWL010000273.1, from coordinate 659 downwards.
GAAGCTCAAGGAAGGGCAGGGACTGGCGCCGCTCGTCACCGCCATGGCTGATATATCCGACGGCCTATTGATCGATGCGGCGAGGATCGCCGAGGCAAGCGGCCTGAGCGTGACGATCGACCTCGATGCCGTGCCGCTTTCTTCAGAAGCGCAGCTGTTCGGCACCGATCGACAGGCGCGCCTACGCGCGGCCACCTCCGGCGACGATTACGCGCTGCTGTTCGCCACCCCCGAAAGCGAGGCCGATCGGGTTCAGGCGGTGAGCGCCGCCTGCACGCGCATCGGCAGCTTCTCGGCAGGATCCGGCCTCCTTATTCGGGATCGCAACGGCGTCGTTCCGATGCCTGCCAAGCTTGGTTTTCTCCACGCAAGCTGACGGGCTTGCCTAGGGCGCGGTGCTACCGCATAAACGCCCCCAATTCGGGCACCTCACAAAAAGATAGATAGCCTGGAGCCCTTAAACAGAGGGAAGGAGAACGAATGCCGATTGTTGAGATCGCCATCGCCTGCGGTCTACTCGCAGTGCTTTATGGCATAATTACAAGCCGACAGGTGCTGGCATCCTCTGCCGGCAACGAAACAATGCAGACGATTGCCGCTGCTATTCAAGAGGGCGCGGGCGCCTATCTGGCGCGCCAGTATCGCACCATCGCCATCGT
>CBFRWL010000272.1:0-3412 GCA_965727025.1 uncultured Sphingomonas sp. | reverse complement strand
AGGGCACCGGTAATCAGCGCCGATTGAAACAGGCGCTCGGTTTCGAACAAGCCGGCCAGAGCGTTGGCGGTCGAGAATTGCGTGCCGTTGAGGAGCGCGAGCCCTTCCTTCGGGCCGAGCTGGAGCGGATTCAACCCGGCCGCGCGAAGTGCTTCCGCTGCCGGCATGCGATGTCCGCCTACGATCATCTCGCCAACGCCGATCATCGTCGCGGCCATGTGCGAAAGTGGTGCCAGATCGCCGCTCGCCCCAACCGAACCCTGCGACGGCACGAGCGGGGTCAGATCATGCTCCAGCATGGCTTCGAGCAGCGCGACGGTCTCGGGCTTCACGCCCGAAGCGCCTTGCGCCAGGCTGGCAAGCTTCAGCGCCATCATCAGCCGCACGATCGGCACCGGCGAAGGTGCGCCTGTACCCGCCGCATGGCTGAGCACGATGTTGCGCTGGAGTTTGGCGAGATCGGCGTCGCCGATGCGGACACTGGCCAATTTCCCGAAGCCCGTATTGATGCCGTAGACCGGCTCGCCCTTTTGGATGATCCGTTCCACCGCCGCGGCGCTTGCGGCGATCTGTGGCGCCGCCGCCTGATCGAGCCGCGGTATCGCGCCGCGATAGATGTCGCGCCATTGGGCCAGCGTCACCGCGCCCGGCTCCATGACAATGTCGTTCACGATCCACTCCACACACGGGCATGAAGCGGGTTGAACCCCATGCGATAGACCAGTTCAGCCGGCCGCCCGATGTCCCAGATGGCGAGATCGCACGCTTTACCTGCTTCCAATGTGCCGATCTCCTGAAGCAGTCCCAGCGCGCGGGCGGCATTGCGCGTCACGCCGAGCAGACATTCCTCGACGGTCAGGCGGAACAGCGTCGCCGCCATGTTCATGGCCAGCAGCAGCGACGTCAGCGGTGAGGTGCCAGGGTTGCAGTCGGTCGCGATTGCGATCGGAACGCCCGCTGCGCGCAACGCTTCGATCGGTGGCAGCTTTGTCTCCCGCACGAAGTAGAAAGCTCCGGGCAGCAGCGTCGCCACCGTTCCGGCCTTGGCCATCGCTGCGACCCCTGCCTCGTCGAGATGCTCGAGATGATCGGCGGACAAAGCGCCACAGCGCGCGGCAAGCTCGGCGCCGTGAAGGTTGGAAAGCTGCTCGGCATGAAGCTTTACCGGCAAACCGAGCGCCGCGGCAGCCGCGAAGACGCGCTCGGTCTGGGTTGGCGAGAAACCGATGCCTTCGCAGAAGGCGTCCACCGCATCGACCAAGCCTGCCTCGGCGAGCTTGGGCATCATCACCTCGCTTACGAGCGTGATATATGCCTCAGCATCGTCTGCGAATTCCGGAGGAAGCGCATGTGCGCCCAAAAAGGATCGAACGACCCGCACGTTGCGTCGTTCGGCAAGGCGTCCGGCAGCCTTCAGCATTTTCGTCTCGTCGTCGATCGTCAGGCCATAACCCGATTTCACTTCGATGGTGGTGACGCCTTCGGCAAGCAGCGCGTCCAGCCGGGGCAGCGTTTCGGACACCAGTTGGTCTTCAGATGCGGATCGGGTGGCATGCACCGTGGAGACAATGCCGCCGCCGGCCCGGGCAATCTCTTCATAGCTAGCGCCAGCAAGGCGCAATTCGAATTCGTGCGCGCGATCGCCTGCATAAATGAGATGGGTGTGGCAATCGATCAGGCCTGGCGTGATCCAGCGGCCTTCACAGTCGATCGTCTTGTCGGCGGTCAATGGCGGCGCGGCGGCCGTTGGCCCGGCATAGAGGATCCGGCCTTCAAGTGCCGCTATCGTTCCGTCTTCGACCAATCCGAGACCGCCGCCGGCCATCGTCGCCAATCTGGCATTGGTCCATTGCGTATCGCAGTGCATCTTCATTCGTCCTGATGCTTACTTGGCATCTTTGCAATTTAATGTATAGACATATTTGCCAATCTGGGAGAGCCAACGCGATAATGAGTGGCGATTATAGCCTCTTTGCCCGGGCTGCGCTGCTGCCCGATGGCTGGGCCGAGAATGTTCGCCTGACGATCTTGAACGGCATTGTCGCTGAGGTGGCAATGGGCGCTGCCGTTCAGCCTCAAGACGAGGTGCATTCGGCGATCCTGCCGGGCATGCCGAACGTTCACAGTCATGCTTTCCAGCGGGGAATGGCAGGGCTTGCCGAAAGACGTGGCCCTTCGGCGGATAGTTTCTGGACATGGCGGGAAACGATGTACCGCTTCGTAGAACGCGTTGGGCCTGAGGAGCTGAAGGCGATCGCCGCGCTTGCCTATGTCGAAATGCTGGAGTGCGGTTTTACGCGGGTGGGTGAATTTCATTATCTTCACCACGATGCGAACGGCGGCCGGTTTTCCGATCCCGCCGAGATGAGCCGGGCGATCGTTGCAGCCGCAGCGGAGACCGGGATTGGCCTTAGCCTGCTGCCGGTCTTTTACGCGCATGCAGGCTTCGGCGGTGCTCCGTTGACCGAAGGCCAGCGCCGTTTCGGTCACGATCTGGAGGGGTTTGCGCGGTTGATCGACGCGGCACGCGCAGCCGCCGCCTCGCTGCCGGATGCGGTCGTCGGCATCGCGCCCCATAGTTTGCGCGCGGTGACGCCGGAAGAGCTCACCGCACTGTTGCCGCTGGCGGCCGGCGCACCGATCCACATCCACATCGCCGAGCAGCTACGCGAGGTCGAGGATTGCCTCCGCTGGTCCGGAGCCAGGCCGGTGGAATGGCTGATCGACAATGTCGCGGTCGATGCGCAGTGGTGCCTGATTCATGCGACGCATATGACCGGGCCGGAAACGGTGCGGCTGGCCGCAAGCGGCGGCGTCGCTGGATTGTGCCCGATCACCGAAGCGAATCTGGGTGACGGGCTCTTCCCGGCCCAGGCGTTTCTTGCCAGTGGCGGGCGCATCGGGATCGGTTCCGATTCCAACGTGCTTATCGACCTGTCGGAAGAGCTCAGATTGCTTGAATATGGCCAGCGGCTGACGGCAAGAGCGCGCAACATTTTGTCGGCCGACGACCAGCCCTCGACCGGAGAAAATCTTTATCGGGAAGCGCTGAACGGCGGCGCGCTTGCATTGGGCGTCGGAGCGTCCGAGATTGCCGCTGGCCGACCGGCCGATTTGATCAGCCTGGACCTTGATCATCCCGCCTTGCTCGGACGCGACCCAGGCCGCCTGCTGGATAGCTGGATCTTCGCCGCGGGCAGCCGCGGTGTCGATTGCGTCTGGCGGCGGGGCCACAGGGTGGTAAGCGCGGGGCAGCACGTTTCGCGCCGTGCAGTGGTCGATCGTTACCGGGACATATTGGGAAAACTGCTCGCGTGATGACGATGTCCATGCACGAACGCATCCGCACCGAGATCGAGCGGAAGATATTGTCGGGCGTTCTTGCGCCCGGCGATCGGTTGCCGACCGAGCA
>CBFRWL010000271.1:0-3429 GCA_965727025.1 uncultured Sphingomonas sp. | reverse complement strand
GCTCTTCCATTTGAAACTGGAGTTCACGATTGGCTTCGGCAAGCGTCCGGTTGACTCGGCTGAGTGCCGCTTGGCCATAGCCGAGGACCGCCAACACCAGCGAGGTCATCACCACCAGAAGCGCAATCATCCCATAACGCGACAGGCGGCGCGAGAGGGGATCGATCGCGCCGGCGAGATAGACCGTTCCGATCCTCGCACCGCTTCGCATCACCGGTACGGTCGCCTGGACAGGCGCTACGCCTGATGATCTGATCTCCGATAGCCGCACGGGAAGCATGGCGTTCGTACGGGCATATCCAGCGAACCGTTTACCCCATGAGTCATAGACTCCCGCCACCTGCACCTGCGGACTCACCTGCAGCGCATCCGTAGCTTCCTGTGCGGCGGCATTGTCGCCGAAATCGAGCGCGGCGGTTACGCTCGCTGCCAATATCTCGGCTTGGACCCGCGCGGCGCGTTGCTGCTCGTGGCGGTAGCTTTGTTCGTTTTGATAGATCATCCACAAGCCTGCAAGCAGCAGCGACAACACTGCCAGTGGCACGAAGATCGCGAGAACCCGACGCGTGAAGATGGAAGCAATATTCACGACGCCCGCGCTCTCGGCTTCACGCTGATTGCCAGACTCAACAAGCGTGCGCTGATTGTCAGACTACTGCTCGCCGCTAGCGCATCATCGATATGGAAGCGCACCCGGCCACCTTGCAAAGCGAAGTGTACAATACCCCGCCCGTTCCCAAGGCTGGCATCAGTGACCGTGAGTATCGGCTGTCCGCGTAAGGCTTCCTCCATCGCAGCGGCGCTTTGCTTGGCGGACCCGCCCAGGAAGGCGATATTGCAATGATCGGCGCCCGTCGTGCTCTCAAGCCGACGGACCTGGATTGGGTGCAGATCGATCCGCTGGCGGGCGGCGGTCTCGTCGATATTTCGGCCAAACGGATCTTGGCCGATGATGCAAAGCAAAACAGGATCATCCGGCGCGCGGATTGCACCGGGCGGCCAGCTCACATAGGCCGCGAATTTCGGTAGGAACGCCGCCTTCACCTGAGTTTCGAGAGGAGCCGATTGGGCCGTCGCTGTCGCCTCGATCGCAGAGGCCGCGAAAAAAAGGCCGAAACCAAATGCAAAACGGTGAAGGGCGGCCCCAGCCATCAGAACTAGGATCTCATTCCGACATGGACACTGGATTTCACCGTCGTTTTCCGCCGGTCACCATGCTCCTGCACACGCGGTTATACTCCTAAAACTTCCATCGCGTAGCAATAAATACGCTTCTTCTTATCTTAACGCCAACGGGGCCCACCTGCAGGGTGTTCGAAATTGTGCCGAATTCCGTATGATAATCGTGAAGAAGATTTGATCCCGTTAACGAAATCTCGAGCTGGTCCGAAGCCGCCCAGGCGATCCTGGCATTGAGCTCGACATAGGCGGGCGACGGCGGCGCCGGCAGCGCGCCAATCCGGCGGAGATCGAGGTTCAGGGTGACGTTGCGCCCCAGATCCATGGCGGACCGCAGCGAGAGCTGATATTTTGGATCGTTGCCGGCAATCTGCAGCCCGCCCAGACCGAAGCTGCCGGGTTTGAAGCGCAGGTCCTTGTGAAGCCAGTTGGCGCCCCCCGAGAGACGCCACCAGTCGGTTACACGGTAGTTCGCCCAGAATTCGAGGCCGTAGGTTTCGCCCTCCATGCCGTTCGCAAACACGAGCGGGAAATTGCCATTGGTAGGTTCGGCGCTGCGCAGGTTTGGATAGACATTGTAAAAAGCGGAGATCGAGAATGAGAGATCTGTCAACGGCTGCGCACGGTAGCCGAGCTCATATGCGGTTACCTTGACGGGCTGCATATCGCCGCCCGTTATCGCTAGAAGCGAACCAACATGTTGTGTGACGTCCCGATCAAGCCGGGAAGGGACTCGCACGGCGCGCGATACCGCAGCCCAAAGCAGACTCTTATCCGTGATCGCCCAGGCCAGACGCGCGTTCGGCATGAATTCGACACCCGTATAGGGCTCATCCTCGATTTTGATGCCGGCAACAAGCTTTAGCTTGTCCGTAAGCGAAAAGGAGTCCTGCAGGAAAAGATTCCAAAGCTTGAACGTGCGGCTCTGCGGAACGAACTGCACCTGTTGGCCCGCCGACAATGTGGTCGGAAAATCGTCGCTCAGCACACGATATCCGCCGCCCCAGACGATTTGATGATTTCCGAGGGAAAAGTCGTGCTGCGCCTGGATATCGTACGTGTCGAGACGGTTCGTGAAATTGTCGGGGACCGAGACCTTGATATGGTCGTAATAGGCCTGGATCTGCAGGCTTGATCCGCCGCCCATCGCGTGGGTCCATCGCGCCAGCACATTACGTCCCGATATATCTTCGTCCGCCGTTCTGAGCTGCTGCTCCGACCCATCATAGATGTCGCCCTGAACGGTGATCAGATCGCTCGCCGGCTCCCAGTCCGCTCGAAAGCCGCCCTGCACCTTATGCCAGGCATCGCGTGCTTTCGCGTTGGTGCCGGTGACATCCTCATCCCAATGCTTGAACCCGCCGGCATAGACGCGGTAGCTCAGGTTCTCGGCTATTTTTCCTCCATATTGCAGCCTGCCTCTGATCTCGGTGTTGCCTCCTCCGAGTTCGGCGGTAACGCCTTGGGTATCGCTGGATTTGCGGGTGATGATGTTGATCACGCCGTTGACGGCATTGGCTCCCCACAAGGTTCCGCCGGGGCCGCTGACAACTTCGATCCGCTCGATGCTATCGGGCGGCACCTCTTGCAGGTCCCAGTTCACGCCGGACGAAAACGGTGTGTATATGCTGCGCCCGTCCACGAGCACCAACAGCTTGTCGGCGGCGCCCCCGTTGAATCCGCGCGCCGAGACCGCGTAATGGCTGGCGGTGATCTGCGCTACCTGAAGGTTCGGCGCCAGGCGCAATATTTCGGGGAAAGCCGTCGCGCCCGATCTTATGATGTCGTCATGGGTAATAACGTAGATCGCCGCCGCAGCGTCACTGAGCGGTTCCGCGCGCTTGGAGACCGAGGTAACCTCGATCTGGGCCAATTCCTCGATCGACATGTCACTAAGATCTAATGCCGCCTCGGCTCTTGCCGAAAGTAACAGCAGACTGGCTGAGACGATCGCCCCGACGCAGGCGTGCGCAAAATTCCGTTGTTGATCAGCCGCCATTATATGGCATCGCCCCTGCTCAATGCCCCTTGGCAGAGATGCACATTTCTTAATTGCGACGTCAAGGATTAATGCATTAACATATTGACTGTTAACATAAATCAATTCCAGAATTGCGAACGGCTACTTCACCTTTGCCAGATAGCCGGCCATCCTTTTGTCAGCGAAAGGCGGTAGCTTGACCGCCTTGGCCGCAGCGATGTCCGCGGCCGTCGGCTTGCCGACCTGGACCAGCGCCACCATGCCCATCG
>CBFRWL010000270.1:0-3439 GCA_965727025.1 uncultured Sphingomonas sp. | reverse complement strand
CTGGTCGATAAGAGCAAGCTCTCGAAGATGTGGGTGCTGCGCCGTATTCTGATGCAGATGGGCACGGTCGATGCGATGGAGTTCCTGCTCGACAAGATGAAGGATTCCAAGACGAACGACGATTTCTTCGACTCGATGAATCAGTAGCAGCGGGGCGGAAGCGATGGGCGTGGCCCCGTCGCGCCCGGGCCCTTCCGCCGCGATGCGGAAGCTCCTGCTATGGGATCAGGATTGTCGAACCGACTGTTCCGCGCCTTTCCAAGGCGCGGTGGGCCTCGGCAGCGTCGGCAAGCGAGAAGCGCTGACCGATTTCAACCTCCAGCGTGCCATCCGCGATCAACCCAAACAGACGTTGGCTGCCTTCCGCCAATTCCTCCGGCGTAACGGTATAGTCGAACAGCGTAGGCCGGGTGAGGAAGATCGAGCCAGCGCGCATCAGATCGAGCGGGTTGATGGCCGGAGCCGGCCCGCTCGCATTGCCAAAGCTCGCGATCAGGCCGCGTTTGGCGACGCTGGCCAGGGAAGCAGTCCAGCTTGCAGCGCCTACGCCATCCAAAACGACATCGGCGCCGCGGCCGCCGCTTGCCTCGCGGACTTGCCCGGGCAGGTCGTCAAAGCTTCCCGTGAAGCTATGGTCCGCGCCCAGGCGGCTCGCACGATCGGCCTTTTGCGTACTGCCAGAATGCGCAATGACCATCGCGCCCAAGGCCTTTGCCCAGGGGACCAGAAAGGAGCCCACTCCGCCGGCCGCCGCATGGACCAGTACGGATTGCCCCTGCTGCAGCTTGGCGCACTTTTCGAGCAACATCCAAGCCGTGAGGCCCTTCAGGGTCGCAGCTGCCGCCACCTCATCCGAGATGCTGTCGGGGACGGGTATCAGCAAGCCGGCATCGACCAGCACATGGGTGGCGTAGCTGCCTGGGTTCGCCAAACGCGCCGCCACCCTCTGGCCTGGCTTGATGCCTTTGACATCCTTACCAATCGCCTCGACGACGCCGGCAAATTCTGTGCCCAGCCCTGTCGGCAGTGGCAGCTTGTACAAACCGGAGCGGTGGTAAGTGTCGATGAAATTGACGCCGCTGGCAGTAATGCGCACGCGTGCTTCGCGTGGACCGGCAGCGGGGACATCAAATTCCTCTCGTTCCAAGACTTCCGGTCCACCCGTCTGGCGGGCGACGATCCGCCGTGCTGACGTCATCCGGCCAGATGCTCCGCGAAGAAGGCCTCCGTGCGACTGTCCGCGAGCGTGGCCGCGGCCTCGACGCGCCGACTGCCAAACTCGGTCGCAAAGCCATGATCGACATCGGCATAGGTGTGGATCTGCACGCGTGGGTTGCCGGCAAAGGTGTCCTTGATCTGCGTTATCGCCTCGAGCGGGATGAAATGATCCTTCTCGGCAAAGTGCATGAGCAGCGGGCGGGCCAGCGCGTGTGACTCGTTGAGGAAATTGTTGATGCCGCCGCCATAATAGGCTGCGCTGGCATCCGTATCCGTTCGCGTTGCCGCCAGATAGGTCATTAGGCCACCGAGACAATAGCCGGTAACGCCGACTTTCTTGCCGGTAGCAGCGCGTGCGAAGCGGATCGTTGCTTCGATATCCTCGATCCCCTTGTCACGATCGAACTTCTGGAAATGTTCGAACGCCTGCTGGAGTTGCTCGGGCACGTCAGGATCGAGCTCCAGCCCCGGGGTATCGCGCCAGAACAGATCGAGCGCATAGGCGGCGTAGCCCTGGCGCGCCCAACTATCCACCTTCGCCCGAATGCCGTTGTTGATCCCGAAGATTTCCTGGATCACGAGGATCGCTGCTTTGGGTTCGCCGGCTGGCTTTGCCTGATAGACGGTGAAGCTGCCGCTGCCGTCGAGCGAATCAATTTTGATCATTTCGCCCATAAATTCTCCTTATTTCAATGGTTTAATGTTATTGGATGATGGATGTTTGATTACCACCGGGGGTGCTCGATTAACAGACCGCTGTTCCATCCAAAGCTGCGACGGCGATCGCGTGGCGATGGGTGATTTCCTTCTATACTGGGTGTTCGACATGACACATGGACGCTTGCCTAAACACTCTTTACCAACAGAATAGGAGACCGCTCGAGCGACTGGAGGTTCCACGATGAAAATCAATGTCGACATCGATTGCACGCCGCAGGAAGCGCGAAATTTCTTGGGACTTCCGGACCTCACGCCGATTCATGATGCCTATTTAGACCAGATGAAAAAAGCGATCTCCGAAGGCATTAGTCCGGACATGATCGAGACCATGATGCGTAACTGGGCGCCGTTCGGCGAAGCGGGCATGGGCATGTGGCGGAAAATGTTCGAGCAGATGAGCGGAACAGGGACAAGTGGGGCCTGAACCTGATCGCGCCGCTGACACAATTTTTGCGTTGTCTTCGGGTCAGCCGCCGGCTGCGATCGCCGTTATCCGCGTCAGCGGGCCGGCGGCGGCAGAGGTAAGTTACGCTCTCTCGGGGCGGCAGCCGGACGATGCCCGGCGGGCGCGGCTGGTTGATCTCTCTGATCCGGCGACCGGCATCCCGCTTGATCGCGCCCTCATGCTTTTTTTTGCTGGGCCTGCCAGTGCCACCGGCGAGGACGTCGCCGAATTTCATATTCATGGAGGCCGGGCAGTTATCGCGGCTGTCGAAAAGGCGCTTGCTTCTCAGCCGGGGCTACGTCGGGCGGAGGCGGGGGAGTTTACGCGCCGTGCTTTTGCCAACGGGCGCCTGGACCTCACCGAGGCGGAGGGGCTGGGCGATCTGCTGGTCGCGGAAACCGAGGGTCAGCGGCGCAACGCGATGGCGTTGGCAGACGGAACTTTGTCCCGAGCCGTACGCAGATGGCGGGATGAGTTGGTCAGAGCTGCCGCGCTCGTCGAGGCTCGAATAGACTTCGCCGATGAGGATGATGTGCCTGACTATGACGGCGCCGGCCTCGACGCGTTGCAACGGATACGTAGCGAAATTGCCGCGATGCTGGAATCTCCTCCGGCCGAGCGGCTCCGCGACGGGGTGCGCGTTGTCCTTGCCGGTCCACCCAATGTCGGCAAATCGACGCTCCTGAACGCGCTGGTGGGGCGGCAGGCCGCCATCACCACGCCCTTGCCGGGTACAACTCGCGATCTGATCGAGGTTCCGGTTCAAATGGGCGGCATCCCATTTATTCTGGTGGACAGCGCCGGCATTCGCTCGACCGACGACTGTATCGAGACGATAGGGATTGAGCAGGCTCGCCTCGCAATTGCTGCCGCCGATTTGGTGCTTTGGCTGGGCGATGCTGATAACGCGCCCGAGGGGTCGGTGAAAGTGCGAACCAAATCCGATCTGGTTGAAGCAGGATCGAATTCGCCGGAACATGACCTTGCGGTATCGGCTGTCGCTGGTGCTGGCATGGTGCAGCTGAAGCAGATGATTGTTTCACGTGGAACATCGCT
>CBFRWL010000269.1:0-3458 GCA_965727025.1 uncultured Sphingomonas sp. | reverse complement strand
CTGCCCAAGCCGGTGCCGATCTATATCACCTATCTGACGGTCACCGCCGGCGACAAGGGCATCGCCTATCTCGACGATCCCTATGGCCGCGACGGCCCTGGCCAGGAAGAGCAGCTCGCGCGGCGGTAAGGGGTCGTAAGCTCGCGCGGTCAGGCGGAGGGGATCAGGTCAGATCGCGCGCAATGTCGGGCTTGCGGAGCAGCGCATCGATGCGATCGCCCTCATCGAAGCTTTCATCGGCCAGGAATTTGAGCTTCGCGGCATATTTGGTGTTCACCCGTCGGGCGACCTCGCTCTGCAGGAAGGCGGTGTTGGTGCGCAGCGCCTTGATCACCGCAGCCTCGTCAGCACCCAGCAGTGGTTTCACGAACACGGTCGCGTGCCGCAGGTCCGGCGACATGCGCACCTCGGTGATCGAAACGCTGTGCGAGGCAAGCAGATCGTCATGCACGTCGCCGCGCATCAATATGTCCGAAAGCACATGCCGCACCTGTTCGCCCACGCGAAGCAGGCGGACGGTGCGGCTCTCATCGGTTTCGTTGCGTCGCATCTGCCCTCGCGAACGGCGAACGGATCAAAGCGTCCGTTCGCGCATCTCGACTTCGAAGGTTTCGAGATAGTCGCCAGGCTTGATGTCGGTCGTACCCTCGAAGGTCACGCCGCATTCGAGGCCGGCGCGGACTTCGGCCACATCGTCCTTGAACCGGCGCAGCGACGCGATCGAGCCGTTGTAGATGATGACATCCTCCCGGGTGATGCGCGCACGCAGATTCTTGCGGATGAAGCCTTCGGTGACGAGCAGACCGGCCGCCTTGCCATGTTTGCCCGCCGAGAAGACCTCGCGAATCTCCGCACGGCCGACGATCGTCTCGAACGCTTCCGGCCCGAGCTGGCCGGCCATCGCGGCGCGGATCTCGTCGAGCAGATCGTAGATCACGTCATAATATTTGAGCGCGACCCCGTTCCGCTCGGCGATCTCGCGCGCCTTGGCGTTGGGGCGCACGTTGAAGCCGATGATCGGAGCACGGCTGGCCGAAGCCAGCGTGACGTCGCTCTCGGTGATGCCGCCGACGCCCGAATGGAGGATCCGCACGCGGATATCGTCGGTGGAGATCTTGTTAAGCGAGCCGACGATCGCCTCGACCGAGCCTTGGGCATCGGCCTTCACGACCACCGGATATTCCATCACCTGCTTCTCCTTCATCGCGGAGAACATCGATTCCAGGCTGGCCGGGGCGGCGGTAGTGCGCCGCTTGAGGATGACCGAGGAGCGATAGGCCGCGACCTCGCGGGCGCGCGCCTCATTCTCGACGACGGAGAGCTGATCGCCCGCCGATGGCACGCCGGAGACGCCAAGCACCTCGACCGGAGTGGACGGGCCTGCTTCCTTGACCTGCTGGCCCTTGTCGTTGACCATGGCGCGAACCTTCCCGCTTTCGGCGCCGACGACGAACACGTCGCCGACCCTGAGCGTGCCACGCGTGACGAGGATCGTCGCTACCGGGCCGCGGCCCTTGTCCAGCGTCGCTTCGATCACGGTGCCTTCGGCCATGCGGTCGGGATTGGCTTTAAGCTCGAGCAGTTCGGCCTGAAGCTGGATCTTCTCGATCAGCTCGTCGAGGCCGGTCCGCTTGAGCGCGGAAACCTCCACGTCCTGCACTTCACCGCCCATATATTCGACCTGGACGTCGTGCTGGAGCAGTTCCTCGCGGACCTTCTGCGGATTGCCGCCGGGCTTGTCGACCTTGTTGATCGCCACGATCATCGGCACGCCGGCTGCCTTGGTATGGTTGATCGCCTCGATCGTCTGCGGGCGGATGCCGTCGTCGGCGGCGACGACGATGACGACGATATCGGTCACGTTCGCGCCGCGCGCGCGCATGTCGCTGAACGCTTCGTGACCTGGCGTATCGAGGAAGGTGATCTTCGACCCGTCCTTCATCGTCACCTGATAGGCGCCGATATGCTGGGTGATGCCGCCGGCTTCACCGCTGACCACGTCCGTACCGCGTAGCGCATCGAGCAGGCTGGTCTTGCCATGATCGACATGGCCCATGATCGTGACGACCGGCGGACGCGTCTTCAGCGTGCCTTCGGCGTCGACTTCCTCATGGCTGGTCAGGTCGATATCGGATTCGGAGACGCGCTTGATATTATGTCCGAATTCGGAAACGAGCAGTTCGGCGGTATCCTGGTCGACGGTCTGGTTGACCGTCACCATCATGCCCATCTTGAAGAGCGCCTTGACGAGATCGGCGCCGCGTTCGGCCATGCGGTTAGCCAGTTCCTGCACCGTGATCGCCTCGGGCACGACCACGTCGCGAACCTGCTTGGCCTGGACCGAGCCGGCCTGATGGGCGCGCTTGTCCTTTTCGCGGGCGCGCTTGAGCGCCGCGAGCGACCGCGCGCGGGCGCCGCTATCATCGTCGAGCGCGCGCGTGACGGTGAGCTTGCCGGACTGGCGACGCTCATCGCCGCCGCGTCCGCGCGAGGGCCGGGCAGGCGGCTCGGGCCGCTTCGGCGGTGTGACCGGCGTAAAGCGGCGCGGCGCGACGGCCGTGCGGCCATCCTGTTCCTCTGCCTCGGCGGCCTGGATTTCTTCGTCGGGAACGAGGAGCGCGGTTTCCCCCGCGGGTTCAGCCTGGCTCGAAACAGGCTCGGCGGCCTCAGCTGCGGTGCGGGTCTCAGCCTCGGCGCGACGGTTCTCCTCGGCGCGACGGCGCTCGTCCTCGCTTGCTTCGGCGCGGGCCTGCTCCTCGCGGCGACGGGCGTCCTCGAGCGCGGCGAGGCGGGCTTCCTCGGCCTCGCGCAAGAGCCGAGCCTGAAGTTCCTGGCGGGATTGCAGATCATTTTGCGGCGCGCGCGCTTGCGGAGCGGCGGGACGCGGGGGAGGCGGCGCCTGACGGACGGGCGCGGGCGCCTCGACCACGGCTTCGGGGGCAGGGGCGGGTGCGGCTTCGCCCTCACCGGGGCGACCGAGAATGCGACGCTTCTTGACCTCGACCACGACGGTGTTCGAGCGGCCATGGCTGAAGCTTTGCTTCACCTTGCCGGTCTCGACCGTGCGCTTAAGCCCGAGTGGGGCGCGCATCCCCAATTTTGGTTTGTCGTTATCGCTCATTTAAAACCCGAACCCTTCACTTCACCTGCTACGCCGCTTGACCCTGCGAAGTAGCTTCGCAAGGCTCCACGTCACCGTCCCGTCCAATAAAACTGCGCCATCGCGCCAACGAGTCGGATACGCGCGCGGCGGCTGCCGGCGCAATCAGCGCGATGTGTACAACATTTTCCCGCCCAAGCGCCATCGACAATATGGCCCTGCTCGCCGGAATTACCAGCCCTCGCAGGCCGCCATTCTCGACGCCGAGCCCGACCCGTAGCGCCTGATCGAGCTTGCGATTCCCGTCAGCGGCGGCATCCGCTGCGTGGAGCAACAGCGAAACCGAGCCCTTGCGTGC
>CBFRWL010000268.1:0-3462 GCA_965727025.1 uncultured Sphingomonas sp. | reverse complement strand
CATCAAGCGAATATGCGATGTCTCCCACGGGCGCGTTGCCAGCACCGCCGGCTTGGCTAACGATTGCGCCATGATCGCCCATTCCGTCATCGAGCCGCTGCTGTCTCCCTTCGCGTTGCGGGGGATGGCGCTTGCCAACCGCATCGCCATGGCGCCGATGACGCGCTATTTCTCGCCGGGCGGCGTGCCAGGGGACGAGGTGCCGGGATATTACCGCCGCCGCGCCGAGCGGGGCGTCGGGCTGGTGGTGACCGAGGGGATCGGCGTCGCGCACCCTGTCTCGGTCGATCATCCCGGCGTGCCGCTGCTGCACGGCGATGCCGCGATCGCGAGATGGAGCGAAATCGTTGACGGCGTGCATGCGGCGGGGGCGAAGATCCTGCCCCAGCTCTGGCACCAAGGCGCGATGTGGAGCGTCGAATATGCCGGCGATCCGCGGGGCATGGAGGCGATCCGCCCGTCTGGCATATGGGGTCCTGCGGACGGCGTGATCTCGATCTCCGAGGCCTCGCGCGACACCGCGGCGGCCACCGAGACCCGGCCGATGAGCGACGAGGACATCCAGGATGTGATCGACGCCTATGGTGTCTCCGCTCGCAACGCGATCGCCGCCGGGTTCGACGGCATCGCGATCCATGCCGCGCACGGCTATCTGATCGACACCTTCTTCTGGCACGAGACCAACCGCCGCGTCGATCGCTTCGGCGGAGACCACAAGGCGCGCGCCACTTTCGGTGCCGAGGTGGTCAAGACGATCCGCCGCATGATTGGTGAGGACATGCCGATCGTGCTGCGTTTCTCCCAGTTCAAGATGCAGGATTATCGTGCCCGCCTGGCGGAAAATCCGGACGAGCTGGCCCAGTTGCTCACCCCGTTGGCGGACGCCGGCGTCGACATGTTCGACGGTAGCCAGCGCTATTTCGACACGCCTATATTCGACGGCTCGCCGCTCAACCTCGCTGGCTGGGCCAAGAGGCTGACCGGCAAAGCCTCGATGACGGTGGGTGGCGTCGGCCTCGGTCGCGCCAATGGCTCGGCCAAGCATATCGACGACAGCCAGAAGTCGACCGACAACCTACCCCAGCTCGTTGCCCGCTTCGAGAAGGGCGAGTTCGACATGGTGGCGGTAGGCCGCTCGCTGCTCAACGACCCGGCCTGGCTGGAGAAGGCGATTGCCGGCGCAGAATTCTCACCCTTCGACCGCGCCAATCTGGATCGGCTGACATGAGCGACGCCGATCTCGCGAGTCGCATCGATCGCATCGAATCGGCGCTCGCCATCCAGCAGCTGCCTATCCGTTATGCGCTTGCGGTGGATGGACGCGACATCGATACGTGGATCAGCCTATTCATCGAGGATGTCGATTGCGGCCGGCATGGCAAGGGGCGTGAGGCGCTGCGCGGAACGATCGAGGAGCCGCTGCGCACCTTCTACCGCTCGATCCACCAGATCTGCGGTCACCGGATCGAGTTCGCCGACGCCGATCATGCCAGCGGCGCGGTCTATTGCCGTGCCGAGCATGAGGATGCCGGCAAGTGGATCGTTATGGCCATCTGCTATTTCGACGATTACGAGCGGCGAGGCGGACAATGGTTTTTCGCCCGCCGGCGCGAGCGCCACTGGTACGCCGCCGATCTGGTCGAGCGCCCCCGCGCGCCCTTCCACGACTGGGCTGGCCACGACATTCCGCCGCGCCTGCCAGCCGCTTTCCCGACCTGGGATCGCTTCTGGCGCGACCTGCCAGCCGAGCGGATCGAACAGCTGACCGAGATGCCGGTGCACGGCAAGGGAGACAAAGCATGAGCATGGAGGGTAAGGTCGCGCTGGTCACGGGCGCGGGCGAGGGCATCGGCGAGGCGGTCGCGCGTGCACTGGCGGTCGAGGGGGTAAAGATCGTCCTCACCGACATCCGCCCCGAAGTCGGCGAGGAAACCGCGCACCGCATCGAGAAGGCAGGCGGGCGGGTCGCCTTCATTCGCACCGACGGCACCAAGGAAGCCGAGGTCGAAGCACTGATCGCGAAGACCGTCTCGCTCTACGGCCGGCTCGATTGCGCGCACAACAATGTGGGTTCAGGTCGATCGGGATCGACCATCACCAGCATGGAGATGGACGAGTGGGACTGGACGCTCGACATCTCGCTGAAATCGACTTGGCTCTCGATGAAATATGAAGTGCCGGTGATGCTCGCCAACGGCGGCGGCGCGATCGTCAACACCGCTTCGATGGCCGGGCTGTTCTGCACGCACGTCGCATCCCCCGCTTATTCCGCCGCCAAGGCGGGCGTCATCCACCTCAGCCGCTACGCATCGAGCGCCTATGCCGCGCAAGGCATCCGCGTGAACAGCATCGCGCCGGGGCTGGTCGCGACGCCGACCGTCGTCGGTATGCTCGACGAGGCGCAGCAGGCCGCCGTCGCCGCCGACAGGCAGTTGATCGCGCGTGCAATCAAGCCGGAGGAGGTCGCCGACGGCGTCGTCTTCCTGCTGTCGGAGCGCGCGGCGATGGTGACAGGCATCAATCTCGAGATATGCGGCGGCCGCAGGTAAGCGCCGCCGGCGCACAGGAGGCGAAGATGGACAGACCAGGCAAGTGGCTGAAGAGCACCGATGCCATCCGATTCGAGGTCAGGGACAGCGTCGCCTGGATCACGCTCAACCGGCCCGAGAAGCGCAACGCGCTCTCCGGTACGATGCTGCGTGAGCTCAACCAGGCGTTCTTGGAAGCCGACGATCGGATCGACGTCAACGCCATCGTGCTGAGCGGCGCGGGCAAGGATTTCTGCGCCGGCTACGACCTGATGGATAGCTATGGCGGCGGCGAGGACAACTCCACTGACTATGACGCTTCGCTTTATCGCAGCCGCGCCGGCACGATCGACGACGACATCTGGAATCTTGCCCGCCAGCAGGATCTGCTGCTGCCGATGATCGAGCTGCACAAGCCGATCATCACCAAGATCCACGGCAACTGCCTGGCCGGTGGCACTGACCTCGCTTTTTACAGCGATCTCGTGATCGCCGCCGACGACGCCAGGATCGGCTTCCCCGCAGCGCGCGCCAACGGCACGCCGCCCAGCAACTTCTGGATCTATCATTGCGGCCCGCAATGGACGAAGCGGATGCTCTTCACGGGCGACACGATCTGCGGCCGCGATGCCGCGCGCATCGGCTTGGTGCTCGAATCCTATCCAACAGAGGAACTGGATCACGAGATTTCCGAGATGGCGCGCCGGGTGGCGGCGGTGGATTCCGAGATCCTGTCCGCCCACAAACGGATGGTGAACGGTCAGCTGGCGCTGATGGGCGCGCGCGCCTCGCAGCGTGCCGGCCTCGATCTCGATGCCGAGGCGCATCTGAGCCGTGGCCCTCGCCGATCAAAATTTCGGTCGGACATGGCGGAGGCGGGCCTCAAGGAGGCGCTCAAGAACCGGGATGCGCCGTTCGGGGACGGTAAGGTGAA
>CBFRWL010000267.1:0-3472 GCA_965727025.1 uncultured Sphingomonas sp. | reverse complement strand
GCCTATCCTTATGGCTGCTTCGAACAATTGCTCTCGAAAGCGATCGTCGCCGGTGATGTTGGGAGGTGGAACCGGCTGGCCGGCGAAATCCCGGCCTATCTCGATCGCGACGGGCTGCTCCGCTATTTTCCGAACCAGGATCTGGACGGCTCGCCCGCTCTGACCGCTTATGCGATGTCGATCACCGCCGAAGCCGGATGGGCGGTTCCCGAAGCATACCGGACCCGCATGATCGCGGCCTTGCGCGCCGTGGTGGAAGGCCGCCTCACCCGCGACACGACCGGCGATCAGCGGCTCGAAAAGCTTGCGGCGCTGGCGGCGCTCGCGCGCAACAATGCCGCCGATCCCGCCCTGATCAATCAGATCGGCATGGACCCCAGGGATATGCAAAGCTCGGCATTGGCCGACTGGCTGGTCGCGCTGCATCGGACCGCCGGCGTCAACCCGGCGCTTGCTGCCCAGGCGGAGGCCGTGCTGCGCACCCGCCTCGTTTATGAAGGGTCGCGGCTCGATCTTTCCGATAGCGCCGCTTCGCCCTGGTGGCTGATGTCCACCGGCGACGAGGTGGCGATCCGCCTGCTTGATGCGGTCATGGGCAGCCCGGGCTGGCAGGACGACATGCCCCGAATGATGGTGGGCGTGGCCCTGCGCCAGCGCCGCGGCCACTGGGACTCGACCCCCGCCAATGCCTGGGGGGTGATCGCGGCACGCCGTTTCGCCAGCCTGTATCAGCCCGGCGCCGTGAGCGGTACCACCACCATGAGCCTGGCTGGTGCGGTGCGCGCAGCGAAGTGGCCGAACGGCGCATCGGTCAGCAGCCTGCCGCTTCCTCCAAAGCCCGCAGCCCTCGTCCTCTCACAATCGGGTGGTGCTGGTCCGTGGGCACAGGTCTCGCTTTCGGCTGCCGTGCCGCTCAGCAGGCCGTTAGCCGCCGGCTATCGCATCACCAAACAGATCCAGGTGATCCAGCGGCGCATCGCCGGCAAGCTTAGCCGCGGCGACGTGCTGCGCATCCGCATCACCGTCGATGCCAGCGCCGAGCGCAATTGGGTCGTCGTTGACGATCCCATTCCCGGCGGCGCCACCATTATCGGCGATCTCGGCGGCCAGTCCGCCGCTCTGGCGGCGCAGGCTTCCAACGGCGAGGGCGTCCAACCCAGCTATGTCGAGCGCGGACAGGATGCCTGGCGCGGCTATTTCGGCTGGGTGCCGCGCGGGAGGTTCACGGTCGAATATGCGGTTCGGCTGAATGGCGCCGGCACCTTCCAACTGCCGCCGACCCGCGTGGAAGCGCTCTATTCGCCCGACATCCGCGCGGCCGTGCCGAACCAGCCGATCACGGTGGCGATGAAGTGAAGGGCGGCCTCGGCAAGCGCGTCGCTCAGCTTGCCCTTATCGCGGTTTTGGTCATGTTCGCCACTTTGTGGGTTGCGACGTGGCCGCCGAGCATTCCGGGCTATACGACCGTGCGTGCAAGCTGGCGGCCCTCCGAAAGCTGGCTTTACGATCGCCATGGCCGGCTGATCGACAGCGTGCGGGTCGATTTCAGCCGAAGGCGGCTGAGTTGGGTACCGCTCTCGGCAATAGCGCCCACGCTGCGGCACGATGTCGTCATGGCCGAGGACCGGCGCTTCGCCACGCATGACGGCGTCGATTGGCTCGCCATGCTCGGCGCGCTTCACGATCGCTGGGAGGGGCGGCACGCACGCGGCGCCTCGACCATCACGATGCAGCTTGCCGGCTTTCTCGCGGGAGATCTGGCCGCGCCCGGCAAGCGCAAGCTGTGGGACAAGATGCGGCAAATGCGCGCGGCGATGGCGATCGAGCGAAGCTGGACGAAGGACCAGATCCTCGAGGCCTATCTGAACCTCGCCGGTTTTCGGGGCGAAGCGCAAGGCATCATGGCAGCCAGCCAGAGCCTCTACGGCAAACCGCCTGCCGCTCTTTCGCGCGAGGAAGCCGCGATCGTTACGGCATTGCTGCCCGATCCACAGGGGGCGCCCTCGGTCATCGCACGCCGCGCCTGCCGTCTGGTCGAGACCGATTGCGCGGCGCTAAAGGTGCAGCTGGCCGCCGCGCTCGGCCCAGCACGTGCGATCGCGACCGATCCGGGGCTGGCGCCGCATCTCGCCACCCGGCTGCTGCAAAAGCCGGGGATGCGCGTCACCACAACCCTTGACGCCTCCATACAGCGCATTGCGATCGCCGCGCTTCGCAGGCAATTGATCGGGCTTGGCGACCAGCGCGCCCGCGACGGCGCAGTCGTGGTGCTGGACAATCGGAGCGGCGATGTGCTCGCCTATGTCGGCGGCGTGGGCGGCGGCTCGACCGCGGCAGCGGTGGATGGCGCCGATTCCTATCGGCAGGCGGGATCGACGCTGAAGCCCTTCTTGTATGCGATGGCGATCGAGCGGGGCTTTTTGACCCCGGCTTCGATCCTCGACGACAGCCCCGTGCAGCTCGATACCGCGTCAGGGCTGTACGTGCCGCAAAATTACGATCGCGGCTTCAAAGGCCCCGTCTCGGTGCGCAGCGCGCTCGCCGGTTCGCTCAACGTGCCGGCGGTGCGGACGCTGCTGCTGGTGGGCGTGGACGCGTTTCGCGACCGGCTGAGCGATCTCGATTATGAAGGGTTGACCGAAGACGGCGATTATTACGGCTTTTCGCTGGCGCTCGGCTCGGCCGAGGTCACGCTGCTCGAACAAGCCAACGCCTATCGCGCGCTCGCCAATGGCGGCCGCTGGTCGCCGCTCCGGCTTAGCGCTGGCGATCCGTCCGGCCCAAGCCGTCAGACCATGTCCCCCGCCGCGGCCTGGATCGTGTCCGACATGATGGCCGATCCCGGCGCACGGGCGCGTACCTTCGGCCTGGATAGCGCGCTGCGCCTTCCCTTTTGGGCAGCGGTCAAGACCGGCACGTCCAAGGCCATGCGCGACAATTGGTGCATCGGCTTCTCCGATCGCTACACGGTGGGCGTCTGGATCGGAAATCTCGAAGGGGATTCGATGCGGGCGGTATCCGGCACCAGCGGCGCAGCGCCGGTCTGGCGCGAACTCATGCTCGCTTTGCATCAGGGCAGGCCCGGCTCCGCGCCGCCAAGGCCACACGGCATCGACGTGCGCAACATCGTCTTCGCGGGCGGGATCGAACCGCCACGCCGCGAATATTTCCTCGCTGGCACCGGCCAATCCAGCTTCGCCGAAAAACCGTCTTCAGCGGAACGCCCCCGCATCGTCGCCCCGGTCTCAGGAAGCATCTACGCGCTCGACCCCGACATACCCCTCAGCCGCCAACGCATTCGCGTGTCCGTGGCGGGCGCAAGCACGGGCGACCAGCTCCTGTTCGACAACCATGCGCTGGGGCCGGCGGAAGAGGCGCCGCTATTGTTGCCGACGCCCGGCGCGCATCTGATTTCGGTGATCGACGCGCAGGGCCAGACGGTCGATCGCGTCAGGTTCGTCGTTCGCTGAAC
>CBFRWL010000266.1:0-3487 GCA_965727025.1 uncultured Sphingomonas sp. | reverse complement strand
AGCCTTTGAAACAGGCATAACCGTTGCTCATCGCATTGTCGTGATCACCGCGGATACTGATGATCCGCTCCTGATCATCGATGGTCAGCTTGGTACCGCATCCCGCTGTACAAGTTCTGCAAAAGGACGGCACTATTCGCACGGTCAGTCTCCCAGAGCGATTTCCAAGCGATCGGATGAGATCGCTGGCTAAGAAAGTCGCGATAAACAAAAACCTCGAGCGGCGATCTGAATCAATCAGATAACCAAGAGTAGCGTTAGTTTCCTATCATGCCGCCTCGGCCGACAGTTCTTCGAGAACGCTTCGGGTCAATTCGGGGGTGAGCTTGATGAAATGCCCGTCGACGGTCGGCGGGAAGGATGTGAGCCCGCCCAATATGTCGGTCTTTGCCAGAATCACGGTCGGCAGCTCCGATGCCAGCGCATTATCCATGCCCTGCCGGAGCGCGCCGACGTCATGACCGTCGCACTCGATGACGTTCCAGCCGAAGGCGCGCCATTTGTCAGCGATCGGTTCGACCGTGGTGACGAAGGTGATCGGGCCGTCGACCTGGGAATTGTTGACGTCCATCACCGCGATTAAATTGCCGACCTTGTGATGACCGGCAAACATCGCTGCTTCCCAGGTCTGGCCTTCCTCCATCTCACCATCGCTGATCAGCGCGATCGTCCGCCCGCCGTTGCCGGCAAACCGCTGGGCCAGCGCGAGGCCGATACCGCCCGAAAGGCCTTGGGCCAGCGAACCGCAGGTGAGATCGACAACTGGCGTGCGCTCCGTGCTGATCGCTTCCAGCAGAGCTTCGTCCTTGCCATAGTCCGCAAGCGCTTCGCGTGGGACAAGGCCGATCTCCGCCGCCACGGCGTAAAAGGTGATGGCATAGTGCCCCGGGGACAGCACGAAGCGGTCTACGCCCTGACGCCAATATTTTTCCCCGAAGATAACGGCCATGATCTCGGCCGTGCCGAGCGCCTGTCCCAGATAGCCGAAGCCCTGGATATCGACCATGTTGACGGCGTTGACGCGAATCCGCCGGGCGAGGTCTTCGGTGTTGGTGGACTGTGTCATGCCCCATCCTCTTGGCAATGTTCAAACATGTATGGCGACCAGCGGGAAGCTGCCGCAAAGGCCGACGTTCCTGAGGAAACTGGCCAGGTTATGGTCACGCGCAAGTTCTTTCAGCCGTGAGAAATTGTGAAACACACCGCCGTCAGAAGCGAACAGGCAATGAGCAGGGGGACCGCTATACGCATGATCGCGGGTCCGCGCCCAATCGCGGCGAAATTAGCGGTCTTATTGATGGCCACCATAATCAATGGCGCTGGGCACTGATTGCTGGCAAGCCGAACTCGGTTAGCTGCCTGCGCCGATATTCGAGCGGTGACACCCCCAGATCCTGCCGGAACCGTCGCGAGAAATAGGCATGGTCTTCGAACCCGCATTCGAACGCGACCTGGGAGACACGCCTGTCGGTATAGATCAACAACTCGCGCGCATGCTGCAGCCGCGCCCTGAACAGAAGCTCCCCGAACGTCTGCCCGGTCACGCGTTTGATGCGGGCAGCCAGACAACTGGAGGAAATTGCGAGGTGACGAGCCGCTTCGTGGATCGTCACGCGCTCGGCAAGATGGGCCTCGATGAACTGGCGCAATTCGTCGATCTTGTCCGAAGCGCCCTCATGCTGCTCCATCTCGACCACCTCGACGATCTCGCTCTCAAATGCTTCCACGACCTCGAGCAGCAGGATGGAAAGCTGGGCGCGGGCATATTGCTCCGAGCCTAAGCCATGCGAACCGTTACGTTCGATCAGGGATGTCCAGATCCTCTGGAGCTTCTCCGTCAGGCAGGGATCGCATTGAAAGCGCATCTGCTTTTGCGCCAAGAATGGCAGGAGTTCGGGCGCCGCGCCCAGCGTGCTCGGGTGCGACCACATGCGCTGGGCATCCGCCGGCAATTCGGGATGCAGGAATTTCAGGTTGAACTGCATGGAGAGACTGGCGGTGTGCCCCAGAATGGTCGCGCCGTGGCGCAGCCCTGGCGGAGTAAAGATCAGGCTGCCGGGATTGGCTTCAATCTCGGAATTACCATAATGCTGCATCCGGCGACCCGAGAGGATCATCAGCGCTTCGAAATGATCGTGCGAATGGCCAGGAAAGACGCCGCCGCGATGACTTTCCTGGCGCGCCATGAAATATTCCGCTGCGCCGTCCCAGGCCGCCAATGCCGAGAGTTCGCCCATAATATCTCCTCGTTACGGAGTCGCGCGATTACATATTAATCTTTTGATCTACACATGCCAAGTTGAAGGCCGTTAGGACATCCAAATTGATTATTGGACAAAAGGCCCATCGAGCCCGGCGCGTCGGCGGGCGACGAGGCCAAGCGCGGACCAGTCGAGGTCGGCTCCTCCGGTGGCCATTGCTTCGAGAAAACTGTCGCGAAGCAGGCTAGCCAGGGGAAGCGGCACAGCCCGTTCGTCCCCCGCTTCCAGAGCCAGACGGAGGTCCTTCAGGCCGAGTTCCAGCCGGAAACCCGGCGGAGTAAAACGCTCCTCGGCGATCAGCGCGGCGTATGCGCGATAGACGGGGGTGTCGAAAAGCGCGTTGGAGATGATATCGGCGAACAGGTCGGCAGGAACGCCCGCCGCACGGACCAGCGCCATCGCCTCGCCAATCGCTTCGATCGCAGACGCGACCATGAAGTTGCCGCCGATCTTGACAATATTCGCAAGGCCGGGATCGCCGCCCAAATACCATGTGCGCCGCCCCATGGCATCGAACAGTGGCTGGCAACGCCGGACGATATCGGGATCACCAGCGGCCAGGATGGCGAGCTTTCCCGCTGCGGCGACTTCCGACCGGCCAAAGACGGGCGCGGACACATAATGCACGCCCTGGACTGCATGGAGGTTCGCCAATTCACGCGAACAGCCGCTCGACAGCGTCGCCATGTTCACATGTATCTTCCCCGTGCCCACGCGAAGCAGCGCGCCGTCCGCGATCAGCGCCATCGCCGCCTCGTCGTCAGGGAGCATGGTAACGAGGACATCGCCCGCAAACGCATCGTCCGGGGCGGCGACGACGGTGGCGCCTTGCTCGCGCAGCGATTCAGCGACGGCAGGCCGGCGCGCCCACACACGCACGTCGTGACCGGCCTCGACCAGTCGGGTCGCCATGGGCACACCCATCGACCCAAGTCCGATGAACCCGACCTTCATACCCATGCAGTCAACGCGCCACCTGCTTTGCGCGCCTCCGGCCAGTTGGCGGGAGTGGCGCGCTCATATTGATGATATCAACGCCGCGTTCCGCGACATTGCACGGCGCCCGGTGAGGGTCCGAAAGGAGCCCGCGCGGGCGATACGAACATGTGGTTCGCCAGATCCAAAGGCCGAGCTTGCGCCGGGGAACCACAGGGTCATTGCGCTCTGTTCGAACCGATCAGATGGTGGTGCCGTCGGGTAATTGGATTTCGTTGACGCCCTTTGCG
>CBFRWL010000265.1:0-3521 GCA_965727025.1 uncultured Sphingomonas sp. | reverse complement strand
CGTCCGCCCTGGCGGCCGGCGAGCACGGCATCTGCAATTGCATCGCAGTAAAGCCGGATGGCGCGCGCGGCATCGTCATTGCCGGGCACCGGAAACGCGATGCCCTCCGGCGATACGTTCGAATCGAGGATGGCGACGACCGGGATGCCGAGCGTGTTCGCTTCCTTGATCGCCAGCTCTTCCTTGTTGGCATCGATCACGAACATCACGTCGGGAATGCCGCCCATGTCGCGAATGCCGCCCAGCGAAAGCTCGAACTTGTCGCGCTCACGGGTCAGTTGCAGCACTTCTTTCTTGGTGAAGCCATGCGTATCGCCGGCCAGCTGCTCCTCGAGATTCTTGAAGCGGCGGATCGATTGCGAGATCGTCTTCCAGTTGGTGAGCATGCCGCCCAGCCAGCGGTGATTGACGAAATGCTGGCCCGAACGGCGCGCGGCATCGGCGATCGGCTCCTGCGCCTGGCGCTTGGTGCCGACAAACAGCACCTTGCCACCGCGGGCAACCGTCTGCTGCACGAAATCGAGCGCACGCGCGAACAGCGGCACGGTCTGCGACAGGTCGATGATGTGCACCCCGTTACGGTCGCCGAAAATATACGGCTTCATCTTGGGGTTCCAACGATGGGTCTGGTGGCCGAAGTGGGCTCCGGCATCAAGCAATTGCTGCATAGTGACGACAGGTGCCGCCATGATCATTCTCCTTCCGGTTACACCTCTGCGGAGCAAGGACCGGGCTTACGCCCGGCACCGGGATGTGCGCTCCACATGTGGAATGGCCGCGGCCCTTAGCGGCCCTCGTCGCGATAATCAAGCAGTTCAGCCTGAGAAGACGTCTTGACATGAGAACATAATAAGAACATATGGAACTGGAAGAGCGGAACAATGTTTGAACAGGCGTTCCGCAAACGGTTCGTCGTTCCCGTAAGGAGGCCCGGAAATGCTGCATCTTCTGACGTTCGTCTATTTCGCCGGAGTGCTGGCATTATCGGCTGCGGTCATCGTGCGGACATGGGCGGAATATCGGGACGAGATTGTCCAGGCGCTCGGCATCGCACCTGCCTCGGCGTTGGCGCCTCTGCCGGTTGCTGCACGGCCGATCAGCCGCGCCAGGGTGATTAAATTAACGCGGACTGTGCCCGAGCGGCGGCTTGCTGCCTGACGCGCGAATAAGCGCGGACGCTGAGCGGTATACCCACGAGATAGAGCACGCAGACGAGGCTGAGCGTTATCCAGGGCGCACTGATCAGGGCCGTGCCGAGCAATGCCACCGCGAGCAGTACCCAGAGGCGAATCCCGCGTCTCAGCCTCAGCGCGCTCCAACTGAAGGTCGCCAGGTTCGAAATCATGAGCAATGCGATCAGCGCAGTCCAGGGGGCGACGATCCAGCTTTGCCGGAATGCATCCAGCCCCGTCCAAAGCCAGAGATAGACTGGAAGCAACACCAGTCCGGCACCGGCTGGCGCCGGAGCGCCGGTTAGAAAGCCGGCGGATTTATGGGGCTGTTCCTCGGCATCGATATTGGCGTTGAACCGTGCGAGCCTGAGCGCACAGCACACCGCCTGCGCAAGCGCGAAGATCCAGCCGAATTGCGGCACTTCTTTCAGCGACCAAAGATAGATGATGATCGCTGGGGATACGCCGAATGCAATCACGTCGGACAAGGAGTCCAACTCCGCCCCGAACCGGCTTTCGCCCTTGAGCAATCGCGCTATTCTGCCATCGAGCCCATCGAGCACCCCGGCGAGCAGCACGCAAAGCACGGCCTGCTCCCACGCCCCCGCAATCGCAAATCGCACGCCTGTCAGCCCGAAGCAGAGCGCCAAGGCAGTCACGGCATTCGGCGCCAATGCGCGCAGTGGAATGCCGCGCGTCAGGCGGCGCTGCGAGGGTACCGTCATGCAGAGACGCTATCGAGCCGCTCGGCCACGCCAATTCGCGCCAGAATCGTCTCGCCCGCGATCGCGCGCTGGCCGAGGGCAACCATCGGCGCCGTCCCTTCAGGCAGATAGACATCGACCCGGCTGCCGAAGCGGATCAGGCCGACGCGCTGGCCGGGGGCCACGATGTCGCCCGTTTTGACGAACGGCACGATCCGGCGCGCCACCAATCCCGCAATCTGGGTAAAGCCGATCCGCACGCCATCATGCCCCTCCACCACGATATGCTGGCGTTCATTCTCTTCGCTTGCCTTGTCGAGATCGGCGTTGAGGAACTTGCCCGAAATATACACGACGCGCTTGACCAATCCGGGAATGGGGGTGCGATTGATATGCACGTCGAACACGCTCATGAAGATCGAAACGCGCGTCATCAGGGCTGTTCCTAACGCCTCTTCCCCCGCCATTTCAGCAGGCGGAGGCACGGAAACGATCATCGTGATGAGGCCGTCGGCGGGTGCGACGATCAGCCCCGCTCCGCGCGGGGTGGTTCTTATTGGATCGCGAAAGAACGCCGCCACCCAGATCGTGACGCCAATCATTGGCCAGGCGAGCCATGAGAACTTCAAGAGCATCAACAGCAGCGCGATCACAGCGGCAATGACGACATATTTGCGGCCTTCGGGATGGACGGCGGGAAAGCGCCACCGCACCGCTGCGACATGGCCGCCTAAATCAGTCTGACTGTTCATGGCGCACGTTGTAAGAGGTTCGCTCGAAACTGGTAAATCTTTTTTCCGGGCTGTGACTTCGGTTCGCTGGGAAGCCATGGTTGATCGATCGCGTGTGAGGCCTTAAGGCGCCGGGCAATCTCCTCCCTCAAGGAAAGTTCCTGCATGGCAAAGATCAAGGTCAAAACCCCGGTTGTCGAGATCGATGGTGACGAGATGACGCGCATCATCTGGCAATGGATTCGCGAACGGCTGATCCTGCCCTATCTGGACATCGACCTGGATTATTACGACCTTGGCATCGAGAAGCGTGACGAGACGGAGGATCAAGTCACGGTCGATAGCGCCCGCGCCATCCAAAAATATGGTGTCGGCGTAAAATGCGCGACGATCACGCCGGATGAAGCCCGCGTCGAAGAATTCAACCTGAAGAAAATGTGGAAATCGCCGAACGGGACGATCCGGAACATCCTCGGCGGCGTCGTCTTCCGCGAGCCTATCGTCATTCGCAACGTTCCGCGCCTGATCCCCGGCTGGACGGATCCGATCGTCGTCGGGCGTCATGCATTCGGCGATCAATATCGTGCGACGGATTTCCGCATTCCCGGCCCAGGCAAGCTCAAGATGGTCTGGACGGGCGAGGATGGCCAGCAGATCGAAGAGGAAGTGTTCAACTTCCCCTCTTCGGGCGTGGCGATGGGCATGTACAATCTCGACGAATCGATCCGCGATTTTGCGCGCGCCAGCATGAACTACGCGCTCGATCGCGGCTGGCCGCTTTATCTTTCGACCAAGAACACCATCCTCAAAGCCTATGACGGCCGTTTCAAGGATTTGTTCGCCGAGGTGTTCGACGCCGAGTTCAAGGATAAGTTCAAGCAGCGCAATATCGTCTACGAACATCGGCTGATCGA
>CBFRWL010000264.1:0-3523 GCA_965727025.1 uncultured Sphingomonas sp. | reverse complement strand
GCGTAATTGGGATCGCCTTCGAACTCTACGCCGAATGCGTTGATGAAGACGCAGGGGCGCGGATAGCGGAGAAATTCGTAAACCTGGCTGCTGACGTCGCCGATATAGATATCGGCCATCGTCGTGTACGCCATCGTCGTGGATGCGCGGCTGCCGAGATCGACATGAATATTGGGGGCGCGCAGGTAGCGATTGTCGATGCGGCCGGGCATCGCAAAGCGCCATTTGTCGACGCTGGCGACAAATTTCCGCTGAAACAGCATGATGTGCGGGGCGAAGATCAGATTGTAATCGTCCTGACCCGCAAACCAGTCGAGAACCTCGCGGCCACAATCATACCAGGACGACAGATGCGGCGAGGGATGGGGATTGTAGAGCACCGTCGGCTTGCCGTTGCCAAACAGCACCGGCGGCGTCTCGTCCTCATGCAAATCGAATTTGGGATAGCCCACGATCGAGATCCGGTCCGCGCTCACTCCGGCATCTTCGATCAGCCGCTCGGCGATCTTGGGGCCCGACACCAGGACATGATCGAAGGATGCGCTGGCCCGATCGAAGCCGATCGCGCGATCGCCTGCGCCATGGCGGGTGTGCACGATCTTGAGCCGATCCAGCCCGTAACGGCTTTTCAGCACCAGCGACGTCTTTTCCGTCACCACCAGCACGTCAAGGCCCCGGAAGAAATCGAGATTATCGCGGTAAACGAGGATCTTCCTGGCGGGAATGATCCAATCGAGCGTATCGGATAGCGCGCGCGTGAGCTTGTTCGTCACCGAAAGCTGCACCAGCTTGAGATTGGGCGCGGCCGCACGGGGGATCAGGCGCTGGACTTCCTGGGTGAGCAGCGCGTTGGTGGTGGCGACGATGATCTCGGCATCGATCCCGCTCTCCGCCAGCGCCAGCGCGGTGGGTAGGCTGTGCGCGATCTGATGGATCTGATCATGGTTGAACAGGAAGCACACCCGCATACCGCCAAGACGGCGCGCAAGCCGGATATCCGCAGCGTGGTGTATGCCGATCTCCTGGTAGCTCATCGCCGGCAGCTCATATGGCGCGGCCAGTCAGTTGCGCAGCCCGCAAAGGACAAGCGCAAGCCTGTGCCCGGCATGTGCCGAAAGCCTTGAAAAGATCATCCAAACCCCGCCCCACAAGATCGCGCGCCTCGACCGATATGGGGCCGCAGGAGCGCTTTCGTAAGGCGCATATACGCGTTTTCGCCCATTCACTGCAACGCGCCTTATCAAGCCGGCAAAGGGAGGCGTGCTCGTCCCTATTCGCGCATCGCCCGCAGCGCCGCCGCTGCGGCAAAGGGGGCACCGGCGGCCAGCAGGAGCGAGGTCGCGGCAAGCAATTTGAGCGCGCCGGTCCCGCCCGGCGCCAGGCTTCCCGCAGCGAAGATCAGCAACGGAATGGCGAGCGGCAGCATCAACAGCCCCGCAACCGCGCCCGCGCCCCGCAGCCCCGCCGTCAGGCTGGCGGTTGCGAACGCGAGCGCCGCCAGGCCCGGCGTGCCGATCGCGAGACCGATTTCGATCCGCACCAGCATATCACCGTCGAGCCGAAGCAGGACGGCCGCGGGCACCGCCGCCATCATCAGCGGAGGGGCGAAACTCAGCCAGTGCGCCAGGATCTTGGTCGCCGCGATCGTCTCGTCAGCCATGCCGCGCACCGCATATTGATCGAACACTCCGGCATCGGCGTCCTCCAGCACGAGCCGGTCGAGCGGAAGCAGGCTGGCGAGCAACGCCGCCACCCACAGGAGCCCGCCGCCGGTGCGTCCGAGCAGAACCGGATCGGGGCCGACCGCGAACGGGTACAGCGTCGCCACGAGCAGGAAGAATATGATCGGCAGCAGCGCGCCGCCGCGGTTGAACGCGTGAAGGAGATCGCGGCAAAGGATCGCGATCAGCGGTTTCATGCGCCGAGATCCAGGATAAGGACATCCGCAATCTCGAGCGGCTGATGCGTCGCCGCCATGACGATGCCGCCGGCGTCAAGATGACGGGCAACCGCGCGTTCGAGCTGGGCGATCGCCCGGGCATCCAACCCGTTCGCGGGCTCATCGAGCAACCAGATGGCAGCGCCACTCAACATCACGCGCGCCAGGCCTGCCCTGCGCCGCTGGCCGGTCGAAAGCATGCGCACCGGCACCTCGGCAAGATGGCCGATCCCCATATCGTCGAGATGTTTGGGAATGGTTGCCTTGTCCGCGCGATCGATATCGGCCCAATAGGCCAGCGCCCGGCTCAGCGTGTGATTGGCATCGAGCGCGGGCTGTTCGCCGAGCCAGGCCAATTCGCCGCTTCGCGCGATCGATCCGGCAGCGGGACGCAACAGGCCGGCCACGAGCCTGAGAAGGCTCGATTTGCCGCTGCCATTGGGGCCGATGACAAGCGCTGCGCCGCCTGCTTCCAGCGTGAAGCTCAAGCCCTCGAACAACAGCCGATCGCCGCGCACGCACGCAATCTTGTCCAACGCCAGCCGCGCCCTTCCCCTCATGGCCCAGCCATAGGCCGGAAGCGGCCGGCTGTTCAAACGCTCATAGCGAAAAGCGTGCGCTGATCCTGAAGTCGCGCCCGGCGAGCGGCGCATAATCCTTGAGGAAGCTGGCATGCCGCCGCGCGTTCACGTCGAAGATATTGTCCGCCGAGAGCGCGAAGCTGACCGGCCCGCTTTGCCCCCAGGGCCGAATATTGGCCGAAGCGTTGACCAGCGTGAACCCCTTGGTGGGCGTCTCTACCGGCGAGATCCGGTTCTGGTCGTCAGTCCATTCGACCTCGATCCGGCCGTCGATGCGCGGGCTGTTGGCGCCGATCCCGCCGAGCAATCGCAAGGGCGGAATGCGCGGGGCCGGTCCGATATCGACGATGGTGGCATGAACATAATCCGCCACGCCATCGGCGCTGATCTCGGTCTCGCCGAGATGCGCGAGCGTCAGCGTGCCCTGGAATTCGAAGCCATAATAGCGCGCCGTGCCCTGGCGCGACTGATAGATGGGCAAGCCATCTGCGAGCCCGCCGGTCTGGTCCTCATAGATGAAATTGTGGAACCAGTTGTGATAGACCGAAGCCTCGATCGAATAGCCTCGCCCCTTGCCGTGCAGGATCGCCTCGACACCCCAGCTTCGTTCCGGTTTGAAATCGGGATTGCCGATCTCGAACGCCTCGGTGCCACCATGCGGCCCGTTGGCGAACAGCTCCTCGGCCGACGGCGCCCGCTCGGTGCGCGACAGGTTGACGCCCAGCCGCCAGCCCTCGACCAGACCATAGGATGCGCCTGCCGATGCGGAGAAGACATCGAAGCTGCGCTTGCCGTTGAAGAATTGGGGTTGCTCGGCGATAGGTGATGCGCGCGCCTCGCTATGTTCGAAGCGCGCGCCCGCCTCGGCTTTGAGCGCGCCAAAATCAAGCTGCTGCAGCGTGAAGACACCAGATTGCTCGGTATCGTTCCTCGGCAGGAAAGCTTCGTCGCCGACAACGTTGAAGGAGCGCGCGAAATATTGAACCCCGCTCGATCCTTTCCA
>CBFRWL010000263.1:0-3529 GCA_965727025.1 uncultured Sphingomonas sp. | reverse complement strand
ACCGCCGACTCTCAAAACATGGCGCGAAACCAAGCCCATCCCCGCCAACTACGCACTCACCGACGCCGATTGCGACGGCAAGGCGGATTCAGTGCTGATTACCCCGGATGATAACAGTAAGGCCAACATTTGGCTGCTCGATACTAACGGCGATGGAAAGATCGACATCTGGAGCATCGATAACGATCATGATGGCCTGACGGACGTCAGCTGGTACGACACCGACGGCGACGAGAAGCCCGATCTGGCCGGCTATTGGCGCAAGGGGGATGAGGAGCCTTTCCGCTATGAAAGGATTTCCAGATAGCCGGCGCGCCAGCCCGCCAGCTATGCCCACCATATTTGCTTCGGCCATACCGACATTGATGAACCGATCGGCCAGCTGGTCACGAAACAGGTCGGTCTCAGTCTGCCTGGTCAGGTCAGCCCCGAGGCAGATGATTTCAGGGCGCTGTCGGGCAAGCGCAACAAGCGCCTTGCCATAAGGCTTCGTTTCGATCCCGTACGGAGGCAAATGGTCGCCGCATCGACGATCATGTCTTCCTGACGGCATGCTATCGTCGGTACGTCAAGGTGAGACCTATGGTGCGTGGGCGGAAAGTCGCATTCTCAAAGAGCAGCGTGCTGCTATCCTGATGAGCAAGAGCCAGGCGGGGGGCGCTGTCGAGAAGGTTGTCGATGAACAGCGATATATCGGCGCCGTGCACAATCACGCCAGTGCGCAGACTCACGAACGTGGTCGCGTCCGGAGCGATCAAACCGGCGTCATAGCTTGCGCTCGCGGGATCGCGTTCGGGTGTCGGACGTCGCAGCCGGCTTTGATACTCAAGATCGCCGCGGACGAAGGCGTCGATACCGCCGATTGCGAACGCATATTGCCCGCCCGCGCTAAATGTCCAGGGCGGGCCTTCAATCGCATCGCCGTTCAGCACCACGATCTGGCCTTGCTGCGCCAGGCGCGCATCCCGCGTGAAATGCGTGTCCGTGTGGCCGGCCGCCAGATCCAGTGTGACGCCCTTCAATGGCGAAAGCGAGGCCTTAAGATCGAATCCACGGCTGCGCGCACTGCCAACATTGGCGATGAAGCGCAGAGCGCAGGTCGGCAGGTTGACGATCTGCTGGATGTCGCTCCATTTCGAGGTGTACACCGAGGCTTCGATCTGGGCCTTGCCTCCGAAAAACTTGTTCTTGGAGCCAAGCTCCCAACTCGTGACCCTGTCGGATTTGTAGGCGCCCGGAGCGGAGTTCAGGCCGAGCACGGCAAGATCGTCCGCGCATGGGGTGACAGGAATCGGCGGGTTGGCGCCGGCTGCGCGAAATCCTTTGGACCAGCTAGTGTAGAACAGGTTGTTCCGGTCGGCCTGATAGTTCACGCCGAGCTTCGGTGTGAAGGGCCTGTCGGTTTTCTTGCCCGATCCTTCGGTGCGCGAGCCGTTTTGCGAACCGTCGGCGAAATTCACGACGGAGAATTTGGACTGCGCGTAACGGCCGCCGGCGACGAGCTTGAGCTTTTCGGTGATCCCATAGGTGACGTTGGCGAACCCGGCGATTTGACTTTCCGTGGCGACCGAGTTGTTGATGTAGCTGTCCTGTCCATACAAGGGATAGCCAAAGAAATCCTCGAGGCTTTGGCCAAATACGGCGTTGAAGAAGCTATTTCCGAGCGGATCAACCAGCTCGTCGGTGCTGCGTTGGTGGCTGTGCTGGTAGAAAAGGCCGATCACCCAGTTCAGACGTCCGTTCGGGTCCGACGATTGCAGGCGAAGTTCTTGAGTCACGAGCCGCTGTGTATTGGTGACGTGCGATGGGCTGAGATAGTAAGGCAAGCCCTTCTCGATGCCGGTCGGCGTCAGGAAGGGGTAGAGCGGCCCTGGGTTGGCATCGGTGCTGCCGCCGGGCCCAGTGCTGTGAAACCCGCAGCCGTCCAGGTAGCATTTCTGGTAATAGGAGAGATTGTACAGCGTACCGCTGTAACCGGTGCGGTTCAGGCGGCTGAAATATGAGCTGATCGATGTGATCGAGACACCGCCGGTATTATATTGGACGGTCAGTGAGGGTTGATACCATCGGTCGTAGCTGCCGCGGTATTCCGGGGTACTGGTGCGGAAAACTCCATTCCCGGGATCGGAGATGCCGACGAAAAAATTGTCCGATGCGTTTGTGACTCGCTTCTGATAGGTGATGCCGAGGTTGATCTTGAGATCATCGGCGGGCGCAAAGGTAAGTGCGCCCCGCAGCACGGTGACGTCACCGTGATTGATGTTCCTGTCGTCCACCACCCCGGTTTGGTTGTCGACATGATCGATGTAGCCGCCGTCACGCCGGTGCCAGGCGCTGATCCGGAAGCCGAGTTTCTGCGCAACGATCGGTCCGCCGATCGCGGCGCCCGCTTCCCAGTTGACACTGCCGTGCGCGACGCCGGCGATCTCTACTCGATCGTAGGTCTGGAAATGATCAAGGTTGGGTTGCGGCGTGATGAACCGCACCGTACCGCCTTCCGACCCAGCGCCGAACAACGTGCCTTGCGGGCCGCGAAGCACTTCGACACGCTCCAGATCGAAGATCGCGGGCAATGTGTTGTCCGAACTGAAGCCCAAGCCGCGTATCTGAATAGGCGTGTCGTCTATGTAGATGCCGGTCGTGCCTGCGCCCGCGTCGGAAGCGATGCCGCGGATGCTAATGTTGTTGCTGGAGCCTCCCGCGCTTCGGCCAAAGCGGACCCCGGGCGTGAAGCGCGCGACGTCGGCAACGGATTTCATGCCGCGAGCGTCCATCGTCTTCTGGGAATAGGCGCTAATGCTGAGCGGAACACGTGAGAGAACCTGCGCTTGGCGGGTAGCCGTGACGACGATTTCCGACTTGTCGGTATCGGGTATCGGTGACGACGGTGCAGGGCTTTCGGCGGATGCAGGTGGAGCGCTGGCGGACGCGTCTTTCGCCGCTGCGTCCTGAGCAGCGGCAGCGGTGATCGGAGAGACCAGCATAAAGGGGGTGAGAACGTAAAATCCTATTGCAGTTAAATCCGCGTTCATTTGGTATCCCTTTGCAATGATGCTGACCTCGCCTGTGCTGATCCCGTCCAGGCCCCCACGAAGAACACCATAATGTTATCGAGCTGTGGGACTGAAGCTACGCTTGTGGTGCCAGCGAAGAGGGCGAGGAGCGTCACGCTTCTGCACCTAGGTGAAATCGATGAGTTGAGCGTGTCATCCGTAAAAAAACCGGCACGCACGACCGAAGCCGACACAAAGACCATTCAAGCAGTTATCCGCGAGATCGAGTTTATTCGTAGGGCCGGCTTCTGTAGAATATCAAGCCAACAGCAAATCCCCCAATACTGACGATATCGGTCGTGATATCGAAGGTGGTGATCGCAAATAGGCCCAACCGATCAGTATATTTAGATCCTGCGTAATGATCTTTTCGATGCGCCGGGTAAAATGAGGAAACTATTCAATTATTACCTACCAAATCTGGATCACTTACTATTTCGGCGAAGAATAGACCTTTTTGCCCATGAACCAGGTTT
>CBFRWL010000262.1:0-3554 GCA_965727025.1 uncultured Sphingomonas sp. | reverse complement strand
GCATCGCCCACGCGCACGCAGCCATGGCTGAAGGTGCGGCGATCGCGGGCGAACAGGCTCTGGCTCGGCGTGTCGTGTAGATAGACATTGTAGGCGTTGGGCATCACCAGCTTCATCCGGCCCAATGCGTTGGCCGGGCCGGGCCGCTGCCGGTAGCGGCCGTCCTGCACCACATAGCCCTTCTTCGCGGCGTCGCCGGGATGGTCGCGCATCAGCGCACCGACGCTTTCCTTGACGATGCTTGCGGGGATTTCCCACCAGGGATTGAAGATCACGCCGGTCACGGTCGCCGCGAAGACCGGGGTCGGCGATCCGGTCTTGCCGACGATGATTTCCCAGCGGCCGGCTTCCTTGTCCCCTTCCCACAAAGTGGCTTCGAACGAAGCGGTGTTGACGATCAGATAGCGCTCGCCCAGCTGGCGCGGCATCCAGCGCCAGCGATCGAGGTTGGCGGCAATGATGCTGCGGCGGGTAGGGTCCTTTTCGGCCGCATAGGCCCTGCGCAGCGCATAATAATAGGGATGCGACGGACGCGTCCTTCCGAACAGCAGGTCGAGCCGATCTTCCGCGACGGCGGTTTCCACAGCCTTTGCAGGATCGAGCCGGGAGAGGCCGTTGCTGATGTCCCAGCCCGGCGGCGGCGCGGAATAGCAGCAGCCGATGCGATGCGCCTCCACCAGATGGACTGCGGCGTCGGTGGCGACGGCATCGAGCTTCGCTGGATCGGGCTGCCGCATGGCATCGCGGACCGCGCCGGCCCGGGCGGCGGCCGGCGCGAGCCCGTCATCGGCCGCGGCGTCGAGCCATTCGAGCAGGCGCTGCACCTGCCGTGGCTGCCAATGCGGCGGCCCGGCCTGGGCAACCGCAGAAAATGCGCCGAACAGGAAGAGGATAAGCAGCCTGATCATGAGCGGCATCTTTGCCAATCGGCCGCCGCGGACAATGCGGGTTACTACTGAGGCAAATCGTGCTATTAGAGACGCAGAGACGGGAACTATTTAGTCGCACATGATTAGCAGACGTAATCTAATAATTGCTGGCGGCCTCGCAGCATTTGCCGGCACCCAGATCAAAGCCGCTTCATTCTCGACGGGACTCCGATCGTCCGGGCCAGCGCCCGCGCTGCTCGACGCGGCCAGGCGCGCGTATCAGCAGCATGCCGATCGGCTGCAACATAGGGATTATATCGGCATCGCCGATTTCTCGGCTGCTTCGCGCACGCCGCGCTTTCATATTCTCGATGTCGCAAGCGGGCGCACCCGCTCGTTGCTCGTCGCGCATGGCCGGGGCTCCGATCCCGATCACAGCGGCTGGGTGGAGCGCTTCTCGAACCTGCCGGGCTCGGCCGCCTCTTCGCGCGGCGCCTATCTCACCGCCGATATCTATCAGGGCAAGCACGGCACCTCGCGGCGGTTGATCGGGCTCGATCGGCAGAACAACAATGCCGAGGCGCGCGCCATCGTCGTGCATGCCGCCTGGTATGTCAGCGCGGACATGGTCGCCCAGCACGGCAAGCTCGGCCGCAGCGAAGGCTGCTTCGCCTTCTCCGACGCCGATCTCAAATCGGTGCTCGACCAGCTCGGCCCTGGCCGCCTGATCTACGCTGACAAGATCGCCTGATCAGGGCTGGTAAAAGTCGGCCGGAACCGGGGTCGGCTTCTTGCACGATTTGAGGATGCCGCGCTTGCATTCGTCATTCTGGATGCGCCAGGCCGCCATTGCGTCCGCATAGGCGTTTTGCTGCTTCGCATAGGCGGTTTCGTCCGACATGATCTTGGCATGACGGGCCGCTATCTCGGCGCGAAAGGCAGCGCGATCCAGCTCATATTGATCTTCGCGCGCTGCGTTCACCGCATTGGTCGTGGCGGCGGCGGCGGCGACATTATTGTTGAGCGATTGGGTAACCGGCTGCTCGGCGGCATCGGCCGCCGCGCGTGCGGCGTCCTGCGCCAGCGAGGGCGTCGCCGCGAGCAGGATCGGCGCCAGCGTCAGAACCAGCGGAATTCTGCGTTTCATCATTATCCTCCTAGATCCGCTCCACGCCGTAAACCGATAACGCGGCGGAGCGTTCCTGCGGAGGCGGAACGATCAGCCGGTGACGAGGATCACCTTGCCGGTGTGCGTCCCGCTTTCGAGATAGGCGTGCGCGGCTGCCGCGTCGGCGAGCGGGAAGGTGCGATCGACCTGCGGCTTGACCTTGCCGGCCGCGATCCATGGCCACACGATGCGCTCGACTTCGGCCGCCAGCCGCGCCTTCTCGTCGGCATCACGCGGGCGTAAGGTCGATCCCGTGACGATCGCCCGCTTCTGCATGATCTTGAAGATCGGCAGCGGCGGATTGTCCCCGCCCTGCGCCGCGATGAAGACGATCCGGCCGCGCGGGTTGAGCGCGTCGATATCCTTGCCGAAATAATCACCGCCGACCATGTCGAGGATCACGTCCGCGCCGCCTTCGGCCTTCGCCACCTGCGCGAAATCCTGCTGCGCCGCGTCGATCGCCACATCGGCGCCAAGCGTGCGCGCCGCCGCCGCCTTTTGGGCCCCGCGCGCGGTGGCGATCACCTTCGCACCCGCCGCCTTGGCCATCTGGATCGCGGTGACGCCGATGCCCGAGGTGGCGCCATGCACGAGCAGCGTCTCGCCTGGCTTGAGCCCGCCATGTTCGAAGACGTTGGCGTAGACCGTGAACACCGTCTCCGGCAGGCTGGCCGCCTGTTCGAAGCTGAGGCCGGCCGGGATCGGCAGCGCGTGGCGTGGATCGCAGACGGCATATTCGGCATAGCCGCCGCCACCCAGCAGCGCGCAGACCTTGTCGCCCGCTTTCCACCAGCCGGCGGCCTGCTCAACCTCGCCCGCAACTTCCAGGCCAAGGATGTCCGACGCGCCCGGCGGCGGTGGATAGGAGCCGAGCCGCTGTATGATATCGGGCCGGTTCACGCCGGCCGCGCGCACGCGAATCAGCAACTGGTCGTTCGAGGGGATCGGCATCGGCACCTGCACGGGCCGCAGCGCTGATGCCGGTCCCTTGCCACCGTCGATCGTGATTGCCGTCATGTTCTGGGATTGCGCTACGCTCATGCCGGTCCTCTTCATTTGCGGGTCCCCATAAAGCTTGGCCCGCGCCTGCGATCCCAACGGGTCGCTGACGCGGGCCTTAAGCGGCGGGGACGGACTTTGAAAGCCGGTCTCCTGGAACGATCAGGTCAGTTGGTAGAAGCGGTCGCGGCAGAGCCCGACGAATGGCTGGCCTGCGCCGAACCGTTGGCATTGCTGCTGCCACCGAGCTGCGCGCCGAGGTTCACGCCCTGCGAGCGGCTCGCGCTGGCGCTTCCCGACCCATTGGCCGACTCATTGCCCGAACCGCCTGTGCTGCCGTTCGTCGCGCCGGTTGAATTGGTAGCGCTGGTCGCGCCATTGAGCGCGCCGTTGACTGCGCCGCCGAGCCCAGCATTGGCATTGGCCTGCTTATGGCTCGCGCTGCCATTGGCGCTCCCAGAACCATTGGCCGCGCCGCTGGCCCCGCTGGCGGCCGAACCGGCTGCTCCGGTCGCGTC
>CBFRWL010000261.1:0-3567 GCA_965727025.1 uncultured Sphingomonas sp. | reverse complement strand
GGGCTACGGGCGATCGGAGCACAGGTTCAAGAATTAGAGGACGGCTTGATCATCGATGGCAGCGGCGGCGATCGATTGAACGGCGGCGCCACCGTGGCAGCTCAGCTCGATCATCGCATCGCCATGAGCTTCGCCGTTGCGGGACTGATTTCGCGGGAACCGGTGACAATCGATGACATGACGCCTGTCGCCACCAGTTTTCCCGAGTTCGAGGCCCTGATGACTTCACTCGGAGCGGAGCGGGCATGATCATCGCAGTCGACGGGCCAGCCGCGTCAGGCAAAGGGACGATTGCCCGTGCCCTCGCACGACATTTCGGTCTGCCACATCTGGATACCGGCTTGCTCTATCGCGCCGTCGGCCTGGCGACGCTGCGTGCCGGCGGCGATCCCGCGAATGAGGAAGACGCCTTCGCGGCTTGCGATTTCAGCGATGCGATGCTGGCAGATCCCGCCCTCAAGTCCGAAGCCGCCGGCGCTTCCGCATCGCGCGTTTCGAGCCACCCATCGGTCCGCGCGGCACTGATCGAGCGGCAACGTGCTTTCGCCCGTCAGAAGGGCGGCGCGGTCCTGGACGGGCGCGATATCGGAACGGTGATCGCGCCTGACGCCGATGCCAAGCTCTATGTTTCGGCCCGTCTCGAAGTTCGTGCGCAGCGCCGTCATGAGGAGCTTGAACGCATGGGCCTGCACAGCCAGACCGATCATGTGCTCGCCGACATCAGGGCCCGCGACGAACGCGACATGAACCGGGCGACCGCGCCGCTCAGACAAGCTGAAGACGCGATCTTGCTGGATACCAGCGATTTGGCTATAGAGGCAGCCATCCAGCGAGCGATTACGCTCGTGGAAGCTCGGATCAAGCTCTGAGCGCGGAAGGCTCGCCTTCTCGCGCTCGTTTCGTTTTTCCGGTTTCTGCACTTTCGTGCGCTGGATGCCGTGCGGGCATGGGGTCCGTGGGGCGGTTCGGCCAAAAGACCTCCGGAGACAACCGGATGGCCGGAAAAATAGTAATGGAAAGTCTCTGATTATATGGCCACTGCGGCATTTCCGACCCGCGACGATTTCGCGGCAATGCTCAATCAATCTCTCGGCGGGGAAGACGAAGGCTTCGAGGGCCGCGTCGTAAAAGGCACCGTCACCGCAATCGAAAACGATATGGCCGTGATCGACGTCGGCCTGAAATCCGAGGGGCGTGTGCCGCTGCGCGAGTTCGCAGCGCCGGGCCAGAAGGCCGAGCTGAGCGTCGGCGATGAGGTCGAGGTCTATGTCGATCGCGTGGAGAATGTCCATGGCGAGGCGATGCTGTCGCGCGATCGCGCCCGCCGCGAAGCCGCGTGGGACAAGCTTGAGAGCGAATTTTCCCAGTCGGCCCGCGTCGAAGGCGTCATCTTCGGCCGCGTCAAGGGCGGCTTCACCGTGGACCTGAACGGCGCCGTCGCCTTCCTGCCCGGCAGCCAGGTCGATATCCGCCCGGTGCGCGATGTGACCCCGCTGATGGATATTCCGCAGCCCTTCCAGATCCTGAAGATGGACCGCCGCCGCGGCAACATCGTCGTCTCGCGCCGCGCCGTGCTCGAGGAAACCCGCGCAGAACAGCGGTCGGGCCTGATTCAGACCTTGCATGAAGGCCAGGTGATCGAAGGCGTCGTCAAGAACATCACTGACTATGGCGCGTTCGTGGATCTGGGCGGCATCGATGGCCTGCTCCACGTCACCGATCTCAGCTACAAGCGCATCAATCACCCGAACGAGGTCATCAACATCGGCGATGTCGTGAAGGTGCAAATCATTCGCATCAATCGCGACACCCAGCGCATCTCGCTCGGCATGAAGCAGCTCGAAAGCGATCCATGGGATACCGCTGCCGAGCGGTATCCGATCGGCTCGCGCTTCACCGGCCGCGTCACCAACATCACCGAATATGGTGCGTTCGTCGAGCTGGAGGCAGGCATCGAGGGCCTCGTTCACGTTTCCGAGATGAGCTGGACCAAGAAGAATGTTCATCCCGGCAAGATCGTCTCGACCAGCCAGGAAGTCGAAGTCATCATCCTCGAAGTCGACGCCGAGAAGCGCCGCATCTCGCTTGGCCTCAAGCAGGCGCAGAACAACCCGTGGGATGCCTTTGCCGAAGCGCACCCGGTCGGCTCGGTGGTCGAGGGCGAGGTCAAGAACGCAACCGAGTTCGGACTGTTCGTCGGCCTGGAGAACGATGTCGACGGCATGGTCCACATGTCCGACATCGCCTGGGGTGTTTCGGGCGAGGATGCGCTCAACCTCTACCACAAGGGCGAGACCGTGAAGGCCGTCGTGCTCGACGTCGATTCGGAGAAGGAGCGCATATCGCTCGGCATCAAGCAGCTTGAGCGCGGCGGACCGGTCGCTGGCGGCGAGAGCGCCGGCAAGATCGGAAAAAATGCCGTCGTGACAGTGACGGTCATGGCGATCACCGATGGTGGTCTTGAAGTTCAGACCAGCGAGGGCGTCGAAGGCTTCATCAAGCGTGGCGATCTCGGTCGCGATCGCGACGAGCAGCGGACCGAGCGATTCCAGGTAGGACAGAAGTTCGATGCCATGGTGACCGGCTTCGATCGCTCCAAGAAGCCGACACTGTCGATAAAAGCCATGCAGATCGCTGAAGAGAAGCAGGCTGTCGCGCAATATGGCTCGTCCGACTCGGGCGCATCACTGGGCGATATTCTCGGCGAAGCTCTCAAGGCTCGTAACGAGAAGAACTGATCTGATCCGCCCGGGCTACGCCGGGCGCATCATTAGAATATATCGGACGTTATAATTCGGGGTGCAGTTACCAAACTGCACCCCGAAGTGCATTTCGGGCGTGACGAAACGCGCACGCACCACGCCTTCATGTGGTTAACCCGTTGAAAACCAAACACATAACCTTACGCCACTGTAACGTTATGTGCGTGAACGTCTTTCCTCCGTTCAGCTATTGCCCACTGCCAACTATTCGGCAGCGGCCATCGGCAAGGCTGCAACGCGCACGCATGGCCATCATTATCGATTATTTGTCGAAGAGCCCGTTCCCAACTTGCTACATAGTTAGCTCAATTTTTAGCTGGGCTTTCTGTACTTTAGACCATTATAACGGAAGAGTAACGGGGAGGGTTACATGATTCGTTCTGAACTTGTGCAGCGTCTCTGCCGGGACAATCCGGCGCTTACACCCAAGGAAGTCGAAAAGATTGTCGACAGCTTTTTCGACAACATAACTGCGCAGCTGGCCGCCGGGGGGCGGGTAGAATTGCGTGGTTTTGGAGCTTTCTCGACCCGAGCACGCGAACCGCGCACTGGCCGTAATCCGCGCACCGGGGCCGCGGTCAAGGTGAATGGCAAGCGCGTGCCGTATTTTAAACCGGGCAAGGAAATGCGCGAGCGCCTAAACGTCTGAGGCCGCTCGCTCCTTCTTATTCAAGAACGCGCTTGACCCCGCGCGGCTGACCTGCCTTTGACCGCAGCAATGCGGATGTGGCGAAATCGGTAGACGCAGCAGACTTAAAATCTGCTTCCCTTCGGGGAGTGCGGGTTCAAGTCCCGCCGTCCGCAC
>CBFRWL010000260.1:0-3607 GCA_965727025.1 uncultured Sphingomonas sp. | reverse complement strand
TCGCTTCCGGCCATGGACAAGCTCGCCTCAAAGGAAGGCATCACCAGCATCGACAGGATCGAAGATGCCTTGCCGCTGATGTTCGACCACCGCGTCTTCAAGAACTATCCGCTGTCGCTGATCGAGACTCGCAATATTCCGAAGCTCCATGCATGGCTTGGCCGCCTGACCACCCATGATATCTCCGGCATGGATCTGAACGGGTTGACCACGATCGAGGCTTGGCTCGACCGGCTTGACGAATTCGGCATGCTCGTCACCACCTCGTCAGGCACCACTGGCAAGCTCAGCTTCGTTCCGCGCTCGCAGACCGAATATCCGGCCTGGGAGGCGAGCTACATGCAAATGCTGCACGCCAGCTTGGGCGTCGATCCCTATACCGACAAGGTTGAAACCTTTGCGCCGTCCTATCGTGGCGGGCACCAGACGGCGCTCAAGGTGCCGATGATGTTCAACACCTTCGCTGCGGGTGGCGCCGAGCACTACCACACGCTTTACCAGACCCACATGTCGGCCGACTTGATGTCGCTCGCCGGCCGGATGCAGGCAGCGGAGGACCGCGGCGAACTGGAAAAGCTGGGCCTCGATCCGGCACTGCTCAGTGCTCGCCAGGACATGATTGCGCTGGCGAAGCGCCGCCCGCAGGACCTCGCGGACTGGTTCGAGGCACTGTTCGAGGGCTATCGGGGTAAGCGCGTCAAGATTTCGGGGCTCGGCGGAGATCTGTTGCGCACCGCGATCGACGGCGCGAGCAAAGGCGTGAAGCCCTCCTTCGCGAAAGGGTCGATCGCGTTCTACGGCGGTGGATTGAAGGGCTTCAAGCACGACCTGCCGGACTGGGAGGCCTATGTCTGCGAATTCTTCGGTGTGGAGCGGTTGGGGACGAGCTACGGCATGTCCGAGGTGATCTGCCAGTCGCCGCGCTGCTGCCATGGCAACTATCACGTCATGCCGATGACCATCCCGGTGCTGTTCGACGCTGACATGAAACCCCTCCCACGCGAGGGCACACAGACGGGACGATATGGATTCTTCGACTTGCTCGCGCAGACCTACTGGGGCGGGTTTATCTCGGGAGACGAAGTGACGATGCATTGGGAAGAGGACTGCGGCTGCGGCTGGAAGCAGCCCTATGTCGGCCCAGCGATCTCACGCTATGCCGACAAGGACGGTGGCGACGACAAGATCACCTGCGCAGGCACGGCGAAAGCCTACGACGACTTTCTCAATTTCGTATCGGAGGGCTGAAGCCATGAGCGACATCCGCGAAATCCCGATCATCTCCCGCGGCCGCATCATCCGGCCGACGGAGGACGACGTGGCGATCTACAACGCGCGCGGCGGGGCCCAATTCCGCTCGCCCGATCCGCATCGCCACATCCACGACCTCGTCATGGGCAATCCGGTCCTGCTCACCGACCTGATGGACACGCCTACCCGGCAGATCATCGAGTTCCTGGTGGAAGTCGGCAAGCGGCTGAGGCTGGACGACAATCCCTTCTTTCAGGAAAGCTTCGAGCTCG
Organism: uncultured Sphingomonas sp.; assembly: GCA_965727025.1. Lineage (GTDB taxonomy): Bacteria > Pseudomonadota > Alphaproteobacteria > Sphingomonadales > Sphingomonadaceae > CANJQJ01. Next base: position 2,084 of record CBFRWL010000260.1, on the reverse strand, counting down.
GCCTGCTGGCAGGCGGCCTGTCTGAACCAATTCTGCGGTCGGTATATGAGCGCCTGCCCGGGATGTTCGATGGAGGCTATCTGACGGAGCGGGTCGAACACACCATCGGCAGTGCTTTTCTCGACGGCTGGGTGTCACGCGAGGGGTGCGACGGGCGCCATCGCATCCGGGCATTTGGAACGCGACAGCTGCACATCACCGCGGGCAATGTTCCGGTCGTCGCCGCGACCACCATCATCGGCGGCGCACTTTCCAAGTCCGACATCCTGATCAAGTCGCCTTCCAACGATCCGCTGACGGCCAATGCGATTGCCCGGACCATGATCGAGCTTGACGCCGCGCACCCGGTGACCAAGCACGTTGCCGTCGCTTACTGGAAGGGCGGCGACGAAGCGATGGAACACCAGATCGTGCGCACCACGCGCATCGACAAGATCACCGCCTGGGGCGGGATGAACTCAGTCAAGCATATCCAGAAGTTCCTCCAGCCGGGCATCGACCTGATCGCACTCAACCCGAAGTTTTCAATCTCGCTGATCGGTGCAGAGGCGCTAGAAAGCGAAGAGGCGATGGACGAAGCGGCGACCGGCATCGCCGTCATGTCCGGTCTGATGAACCAGACCGCCTGCGTCAACACGCGCATGGTTTATGTCGAATGCGGCGATGACGACGAAAGCCTCGCCAAACTCGAAAACCTTGGCCGACGAATTGCTGCCGCCTATAAGACGCTGCCTTCGTTCTTTTCGACTCCGGCCGCCGCGCCGAACAGCGATCTCGAAGCAGAACTCGAAGCCGCGGCGATGGAGGAAGACTTCTATACCGTCATCGGAAACACCGTTGAAGGTGGCGTGGTCATCTCACGATTTCCCGACCGGGTGGACTTCTACGACCAGCTCAACAATCGCGTCGTAAACCTCGTCCCCGTTGCGGATCTGCTCGATGCCATCAAATGGTGCGACGATACCACTCAGAACGTCGGGATCTATCCGGAGACGCTGCGTGACCGCCTGATCGATCCATTCTCGCTCGCCGGCGTTCAGCAGTTCGTGCCGCTGTCGGGCGGTGACGCGGCCGGGGTTTACCGGGAGTTCAATTCCAATCCAGCGGGCCTGCCCCACGACGGCATCGAACCTGCGCGAAGATCTGTCCGATGGGTGATTGACCATCGGCCAGCTGGCAAACCAGCAATCGAAACCGCAATCGCCGCCGAATAGTCAGCCCGGCGCAGGGCCGGCGCAACCGTTCGGTCTTATCTGGCCATTGCAACCTTGGCGCCAGGCTTCGCTGTCCGAATGGGATGACCATCCGCGGCGGACGCGTTCAGGTCCGGGACCCCGGTTTCAAGCAGCGCGGTTGCGGTATGGACAAGATGAACGAGCGGTTTGGGCTGTGTCCACACATCACTCCGCTTGCGCGATGCACGCCAGCTTTCATAAGCGGCTTGAACAGCGACCACGTACCAGGAGAAAAAGACCAGTCGCTGCCGCATGACCGGTTCCGGTATGTCTGCACGGAGATCCACGATCCGTTGGAGGAGGTGCTTGTACACCAGCAGATTCATGTGATCGAGATATTCGGTCAACTCCTTGCGGCGGATGTAGAGCACACCAGCAATAAACCGGTTCATTGTCGGCGAAGGATCAGAAATGCTTTCGGCGATATGGCCGCGAACAATGATGTCGACGATGTCGCTAACCGAATTTGGTCCGCCTCTTTTGTCGAGTTCAGACAAGCGATCCAGCCAGACCCTGCTCAAGTCACTGAAAACATCATTGATCAGTTCAAGGATGAGGCCTTCCTTGGACTTGAAATAGTAATTCAGGGAACCAGCATTCTTTGCGCCCGCTGCGGCAACGATCTCTCTTACCGTAACGGCTTCCAACCCCCGCTCGGCGAACAACCTGCGCGCGGCGACCTTTATATTTCTGCGGGTGTCAGTGCGACCTTCCTGATCCTGACTTGGCATTGCAGAATCGGACATACGCAATATTCCGTTTGCAGAACATGCGCCGGCTAGCGCACCCGAATGGTAAGCCTGCTTAGCTGTCCACGTGTTAAAACGGAATAGGAAAACATCAGGCCTT
>CBFRWL010000259.1:0-3610 GCA_965727025.1 uncultured Sphingomonas sp. | reverse complement strand
CCCACGGGTTCCGTTCCGACGCCGATAACGTCGCGCTCCTTCGCAAGGAACTTGGGCACTTCTGGGTGATTGCCCGGCCAGTGGCCGCCGTCCTCGCGAACGCCGAGGAACTTGTCAGTGTACTGGTGCGCGGCCCAGCCCGTGCGCAGCAACACCCATGAACCGGCGGGAATGCGGCCAAACTGCTCTTCCCATCGCTCGATGTCGTCAATGGTGGTGAGGTAGTCTTCATGGACGCGGTCGGTGAGGTCGATCACGCAGGCCGGCGCGATGAACCGCTTGACCGGAATCTTGTCGACCGAGCCGTCTTCGTAGTGGCGGCCCGAGATCCAGTGGATCGGCGCGTCGAAATGCGTGCCGGTGTGTTCGCCGCAGCTGAAGTTGTTCCAGTACCAGTCCGGCCCACGCTCGTCGAAACGGGAGATCTCCTCCATGCGGAAGGGCCACTGCTGGTGGTTGGGTTCGGGCAGCGGAATTATCTGGACGCGTTCCTCGAGCGTGTGGGTGAGGTCGATTACCTCAACCGACCCGTTCGAAAGCGCCGTTGCCAGCTGCTGCAGTAAGGACATCGCTATCTCCTTTGGTGGGGGGTGCGTGATTAAACATCTTGAAAGTGGAAGTGGGCTTTTCAGAGCATCTACTGGAAAGAAGCGGTTGAGCCGTCATCGACCACGCCAACCTGTTCCGCAAACGGCTCATCCGCGCGGACATCGTCCGTGGACGCAGGCCTCAGGACCGTGGTACGCAGGATCGGATAGATGATCATCGAAAGGAACAGGGTCATGACGGCCTCAATCGGCACGAAATTCGCCAGGACGTAGTGCGCGAGACAGACTGAACTGATCAATGTGATAATACCGGCCCAGTTAACGTTCTCGGGTTTATCGGGGATGGCCTTCGATTCCTTCGCGAGCCACGTTTTGACGACATAGAAGTCGGCCACGATGATGCCCGCGAAGGTCGTTACGATGACACCGAGGAATGTGACCCACACTTCGATCAGTTCGAGGAGATGGCCATAGAGCATGAGCAGCGCGATGACGTTGGCCAGAATGACGAAGGTCAGTCGTCCCATTCTAAGGTTCAGCGCGTCGAACAGGTTCGAGAGCGAAAGCGACGCGCTGTAATTGTTGAGAACCTGCGTCTTCCCCTGCGCCAGAACGAGAAGGATTGCCCCGAACGCGCCGCCAAGCACGACGAATGCCGCCACGATGCTGTCGGGGCCTTGCAGCGAGACCTTTTGGGCAGCCTCCACCGTCATCCCGGCATGGCTGACATAATAATCAATGAGCGCCGGTCCGCCCGCATACATGATGATGCCGCCAAGTAAGAGCATCAGCAGGACGGACAGCACTCCGAAGGTCGTCGATAGGCCGGCATCAACCGAGCGTCGGGCATACCTGGCTATATCCGCTCCGAACAGCGACATGGGGGAAGCGGCTCCGAACAGGACGTTGATGGCAAAGATGAATTTACCCATCTCGCTGCCTGCTCCCATCTGCTGCAATGCGCCAGGCGAGAGCTGCGATCCGAACGAAACCAATTCGCCCACGGGCTGCTTGCCGCCGGACACGACGAGGTAGGTGATATAGGCCAGCACCGCCAACGACAGGATCAGCGTGATCGAAGACGCCTTGGCGATCAGCTTGAAGCCGTACGACGTCAGCAGGATCCAGGTCAGCGACATGAGGGCATAGATGACGACGCGCGTGGTCACATTATCCGCAAGTTCGAAATAGAATACGAAGCCGCGGTACAGAAGGGCGTTCTCAAGGGCGAGAAAACCGATGATCATGAAGGAGAAAATAAGGGAGGCGGCGATCGAGCCGCGTCGACCGAATGCGAAATAGCGCGACAACACCGTGCTGGACAGGCCCGTTCGATAGGCCACGTTGGCGCTTGCCCAACTCAGCGGGATGCAGACCGCTGCCACTATGACGTACGCCAGCAGCGCGAGTTTGAAGCCCGCGACGAAAGTCACCAGCGCGCCGAAAAACAGCTGGACCAGCGATACCACCACCCCGGCCGTGTTCCAGGTCAGCGCCAGCCATCCCTGGCGATGATCGTCCGGCACCCGTTCCAGAGCGTGGTCTTCAATGGTCTCCGAGAGGCTGGTGTTCGTCATGTCCGGCTTCCTGTCCGAAGGTGACACCGACGCAGCGCCGATCTGGCCTGCGCCTGGGCGGGAATTACCGCCACGCGATCCGCAGTCGGATGGCCGGGAACAAATCCCGGCCATCCTGCAACTCATCCTTAGGCCCCATGCGCGGTGACCTTGAGCGACGTGAAGCCGCGTAGGACATTGTTCTTGAGCCGCACTGCCTCGTGCAGTTCGAACCGCTCTACCCGCTTCACCAGCGCGGTCAGCAGCGCCGCCATCTCCATTCGGGCCAGGTTGGCGCCCATGCACATGTGGATGCCGTGGCCGAAACCCACCTGTTCATTCGCCCGACGCGAGATGTCGAACCGCTCGGGATCCTCCCAGTGGCGTTCGTCGCGATTGGCGGACGCAAAAAGCATGAGAACCCGGTCACCCTTGTGGAGGGTCTGATCCCCGAGCGTGAAATCATCCGTCAACACGCGGGTAAACCCCTGGGCCGGACCCTCGAGCCGGATGGCTTCGTTGATCGCGTTCGGAATCTGGGTCGGGCTTTCGCGCAGCTTGGTCCACTGGTCGGGGTTCTGGGCGAACAGGGCGATCGCGCTGCCCGTCGCAAGGATGGTCGTGTCGAGGCTCGGGCCGAGGTAGTCGCCCATCACCGGCCCTACCTGCTCGGGCCGGAGCTCACCAGCCTCGGCGGCTTCGTAGAGCTTGGCGACCCAGCTGCCCGGCTTCACCCTATCATAGGTGCAACCACGGGCGTAGGTGACCATTTCCTCCATGATCGGAAGCGAGGTCTCCGTGAGGTCAAGCCCACGCGGCCCGAAGGAGTTGAACACCGCGTTGGACCAGATGAGCATCCGCTCACGCCCCTCTTCGGGCAGGCCGACCAGTTCGGAAACCACCGTGACCGGCAAGTATTGCGCAAGGTCAGTGGCTGCGTCGAAATCCTTTTTCTCAAGCAGGTGATCGACTAGGCCCTCGGCGAGATCGAACAGCCGCTGGCGAAGCTCCGCCAACCGGGCCGGAGTGAGCGGCCGACTGACGACCGAGCGAAGGTGAGTGTGGTCGGGCGCGTCGGTGTAGAGAGTGCTGCCGGCAATTGCCTTGTTCATCAGGTCGTTCAGCGCAACGCCGCTGCCCGATGAGAACAAGGTATTGTTTTTCAGAGCCGCCTGCACGTCCGCGAACCGCGACATCACATACATGTCATACTTAGGAAGACGCGTGATGGGTGCCGTGTCCCGAAGGATGCGATAGTTGTCGAAGGGATACTCGATAGCCTCCAGCGTGAAGGGATCGATATCCACATCGGGAATATTGTTTGGCATGTACGTTCTCCTGGGACTTACTTCAGGTGGGCGGCGATCCAGACTGTCACCGGCGTTCTGACCGAACGGGGCGCGTTGCGTGATCGTCTTCTCGACGCGCCCCATGCGCCTCCCGCGGACTATGCCGGGCTGTGAAGCGCGACGATGATGCAGCACAGGCCCCAGAACATGTGAAACT
>CBFRWL010000258.1:0-3618 GCA_965727025.1 uncultured Sphingomonas sp. | reverse complement strand
CCGGCCAGGCTCTCTGGTGCGGTTGAGCTGCGCAATGTCAGCTTCCGCTATCCGAAAGCGCGCGACGATGTGTTGAAGGGGATCAGTCTCTCGATCGCCCCCGGCGAACGGGTTGCTTTGCTGGGCCGGGTCGGCTCGGGGAAATCGACCGTCGCGCGCCTGCTGCTCGGGCTCTACCATCCGCAGCAAGGATCGGTGCTGATCGACGGCACCGAGGTGCGCCATTACGATCCGGTCGGGCTTCGCCAGCATATCGGCACAGTGCTCCAGGATGGCGCATTGCTGACGGGCTCGGTGCGCGAGAATATCACGCTCGGCCGCGGCGCCGTCGACGAAAGCGAGCTGCTGCGCGTGTGCGGCGTCTCCGGAACGCATCACTTCATGGGCGCGATCGCGGACGGCTATGATCTCAAGCTGGCCGATCGCGGGGGCGGCTTGTCCGGCGGCCAGCGCCAGTCGATCGCGATCGCGCGTGCGCTGGCCGGGTCGCCGGCGATGCTGATCCTCGACGAGCCGACGTCGGCGATGGACCAGCAGACCGAGGCACAGTTCATCGAGCGGTTGCTGGCCGAGGTCGGCGAGCGCACGATGCTGGTGGTGACGCATCGTCCCGCGCTGCTGCGCCTCGTCAACCGGATCGTGGTGCTCGAAGCGGGCCGAATTGCCGCGGACGGGCCACGCGACAAGATACTCCTCCAGCTCAACCAGCCGCGAGCCGCATGATGTACGCACAGGATCATCTCGAAGATTTCGCCGATCGCATTCAGCCCCGCGCCGCCGCCAATCTGCTGCTGTGGATCATCGGTGCCACCTTTGCGCTGCTGCTCATCTGGGCCTCGCTGACGGTGCTGGATCGCTCAGTGCACGCATCCGGCCGGGTGAGTCCCAGCGCACGGCTGCAGACCGTGTCGAATCTCGAAGGCGGCGTCGTGCAGGCGATCATGGTCCGCACGGGCCAGATCGTGCCCGAAGGCGCGCCGCTCGTCCGGCTCGATCAGACGCAGACCGGCGCTGAATATGGCAGCGGCCAGGCTGCGCTCGATGCGCTTACGCTCAAGGTCGCCCGGCTCGAGGCCGAGGTGGAAGGCCGCGCGCCGGCCTGGCCGCAGATGCCGCATGGCGAAGGCGCGCTCGCGGTCGAAAGGGCGCTCTACGCTTCGCGCGTGGCCGAGCGGGCGGGGCTGTTCGCAAGCGCCAATGCCCGCGTCGCCCAGGCACAGCAGGCTTTGACCGAGGCGCAGGCAGCACTTGCCGGGCGCAATGCGATGCGCGACGCCGCCCAATCCGAAGCAGCGATGCTGCGCCCACTTGTGGCGAAAGGCATCGAGCCGCAGCTCTCGCTGGTGCGCGCACAGGGTCAGGCGTCGGCCGCCGCTGCCGATGCCGCCGCTGCCGAGGCAGCGATCGCGAAAGCGCGGTCGGCGCTCGCAGAGGCGCAGAGCGCGCGCATCCAGGCGGAGCAGCAATGGCGTTCCCAAGCCGGCGACGAGCTTGCCGCCGCGCGGGCCGAGCGCGAAGCGCGTTCGAAATCGCTCCCTGCGCTGGCGGATCGGGTGAAGCGCACGATCATCCGATCGCCGATGGGGGGCCGGGTGAACCGGGTGCTCGTCACCACTGTCGGTGGGACGGTGCGTCCGGGCGAGCCGCTCGTCGAGATCGTGCCCGATCGCGATGCGCTGGTGATCGAGGCGCTGGTCAATCCGAAGGATATCGCTTTCGTCAGCCTTGGCCAGCGCGCCAAGATCGGGCTCACCGCTTATGACAGCGCCGTTTACGGCCGCATGGATGGCGAGGTGATCGCGATCTCCCCCGACGCCACCGCCAATGAGCGCACCGGCGAAAGCTTCTACACCATCAAGGTCCGCACCCATGGCACCAGCCTCGCCGATCCCGCCGGGCACCGGCTGCCGATCGGGCCGGGCATGATCGCGGACGTGAGCCTGCTCGGCAATCGCCGCTCGGTGCTGAGCTATCTCCTCACGCCGATCACCCGGCTGAGCGAAACAGCCTTTCGCGAATGACCAAGGCGCTGCAAAGGATCGCGTCATGAGCGTTCGCATCATTTCGATCGTGCTGGCGATGGCTGAAGCGACATGGCTGCCGCATCCGCTTCCCGAACCAAAACCGGTGGAGGCGGCCGCACCGGCAGAACAGCCTGTTCCGGCGCCGCCCGCCGCGCCGGTGCGAATCGTGCCTGCGTCGCCGCTTGGCGCCAGCATTGCCAGCCAGCCCTATCGCATCGGCGCGGGCGACCGGCTGCGCATCAACACCTTCGGTGAGGACCGGTTCAGCGGGGAGTTTCTGGTCAACGGTGACGGCCAGATCGTCTTCCCCTTGTTCGGGAATATTCCCGCGCGCGGGCTCACCACATCCGACCTCGCCGCGGCGATCGCCACCCGGCTTCAGCCGGATTATGTGCGCGATCCCCGCGTCACGGCAGAAGTCATCAGCTTCCGGCCGGTCTACGTCTTGGGCGAAGTGGCGCGGCCCGGCGAATATCCCTATACCGAAGGTATGACCATCTATGCGCTGATCGCTAAGGCTGGCGGCCTTTCTTATCGTGCTAATAGTAAGAACATCTATGTTCGTCATGAAAATGATGGTACGGAACAGCGCTTAAGGCTACAAAGTAGTACACGCATATTGCCGGGAGATACGATCAGGATTCCCCAGCGCTTCTTTTAATATAAGTTGTTGTTGTAGCTATTTTTGAAGTAGCCATTTTACTTCTAATTTAGTAGTAAATATATTTGCGCTGCAACATATTTCCGATAAGAAATTGTAAAACGACAGACATATTTCATGGTTAACGATCCGCTTGCCAGCCCGGGCCAAACCGGCAAGGCGGATGTCTGAACCGGCGCCCGCCAATGCCTAAGGGCTGAAAAGGGGCCAACTCGATGTCGCTTGACGAAAGCCTATATTCACCTGCCGACGAGCTGGGCTACGATACCGGTTTCGGCGGCGGCGCCTATCGCGCTTTCTCGTCGCCGGCAGTGACACAGCGCCGGCTCTCACGCCCCGGCCTGACCGACGCGCGGTGGATCAGGCTGTTCGACATCATGTTTTCGCTTGCAGTGCTCGCCGTGGTCGCGCCGGCACTGCTGCTGTTGATCCTCGTGCTCAAGATCGACAGCCCCGGCCCGATCTTCTTCGTTCAGCGCCGGGTCGGCCGGAACGGCAAATTCTTTCCCTGTATCAAGCTGCGCACGATGGTGGTGGACGCCAAGGCACGGCTGGAGGCGCTGCTCGCCGCATCGCCCGAGGCGCGCCTCGAATGGGAGCGTGATCATAAGCTCCGCAACGATCCCCGCGTCACCACGATTGGGCGCTTCGTCCGCAAATTCAGCCTGGATGAGCTGCCGCAGCTTGTGAACATCCTGCTGGGGCATATGAGTGTGGTCGGCCCGCGCCCGATCGTCGAGGACGAGATCTGGCGCTACGGCACCTATTTCGCCGACTATTGTTCGGTGCGGCCGGGCTTGACCGGGCTCTGGCAGGTCAGCGGTCGCAATCATACGACCTATGAAAAGCGCGTTGCGCTTGACCGCCATTATGTGCGCAACCGCTCTCTCGCTTATAATTTCAGCATCATCATGAGGTCGGTGCCGGTGGTGC
>CBFRWL010000257.1:0-3632 GCA_965727025.1 uncultured Sphingomonas sp. | reverse complement strand
GGATATAATCACCTCATTTCAGCTGCTTGAAACAAGATGCTGGATGCCCCGTGAGGATTCGAACCTCAATTGACGGAGTCAGAGTCCGTAGTCTTACCTTTAGACGACGGGGCATCAATCAGCTGCGCGAAATAGGTGCTGAGCCTTATGCTGTCAACGCCGCCGCCCCTGGGCATTCGGGGGCTCTTGCTCATGCCCCCCGGCCGGGATAATCTGGCCGCAAGTTCCGGAATCATGCGGTTCCGGTGAAGATGAAGAGTGTGTTTGATGGCGCAGCGTTCCGCACGGGCAACGCCAGCGCCCGCCCGGCCGCAGCAGCCAGCCAGGGGGGGTGCGGCATCTCCCCTTCCACCGGCCCGGATCGCCTATTCGAGCTATGCCGCGATCGATCTCGGCACCAATAATTGCCGGCTGCTGATCGCGCGGCCTTCGCAGCACGGCCTTGTCGTAGTCGATTCCTTTTCGCGCATCGTTCGGCTCGGCGAGGGGCTGGCGGCCTCGGGAGCGCTGAGCGAGGCGGCCATGGATCGCGCGATCGAAGCGCTCCGGGTATGCGCGGACAAGATCGTCAAGCGGAGGGTGGGGTTGGTGCGTTCGGTGGCTACGGAGGCGTGCCGCCGCGCGCGCAATGGCCGTGCTTTTATCGATCGTGTCTATGACGAAACCGGCTTGGCGCTGGAGATCATTTCGCCCGAACAGGAGGCAAGGCTCGCCATGACCGGCTGCCATGCGCTGCTCGAGCCCGGCGACGGCCCAGCCATGATCTTCGATATCGGCGGCGGCTCGACCGAACTCATCCTGCTCGAAGGCGGGGGCAGCCATGACCTCCCGCAGATCCTGGACTGGTGCAGCATTCCGTGGGGCGTCGTGTCACTAAGCGAGAGCGAGCCGGTCGATCATTCGAGCGCCGCCGCGCGCCAGGCCGGCTATGCAGCGCTGCGCGCGCGGGTGACGGATGCGCTTGTCGGCTTTGCCGAAAGAATCGCGATGCCGGATCTAGGTGCGCGCCTGCTCGGCACCAGCGGCACCGTCACCACGCTCGGCAGCGTCTATCTGAACTTGCCGCGCTATGATCGGCGTGCGGTGGACGGCCTGGTCGTTCCGGCGCAGGCAATGCGCGACATCAGCCGCGAGCTTTCTGCGCTTTCGGTGGCCGAGCGATCGCGCGTCTCCAGCATTGGCAATGAGCGCGCCGATCTCGTCGTCGCCGGCTGCGCCATCCTCGAATCGATCCTCGACGTTTGGCCGGCCGAGCGGCTGGTGGTTGCAGATCGTGGCATCCGTGAAGGCATTCTCCGCTCGCTGATGGCGCGCGATGGGCATGTTTGGTGAGCCGGGGCGGTTCAGGCGGCCGGCAGCGCGTGCGCACCGCGCGCGGGCGTAGCGCGGCCTCGACCCGCTGGCTCGAACGCCAGCTCAACGATCCCTATGTTCGGCGCGCCAAGGCCGAGGGCTACCGATCCCGTGCGGCCTACAAGCTGCTCGAGCTGGACGAGCGTTTCGGGATGTTGCGCGGCGTGACGCGGGTGGTCGATCTCGGGGTGGCGCCGGGCGGCTGGGCGCAGGCGGTCAAGCGCCGCAAGCCCGAGGCACGGATCGTCGGGATCGATCTGTTGCCGACCGATCCGATCGACGGCGTGACGCTGTTTCAGATGGACTTTCTGGCCGACGAGGCCCCCGCCGCGCTCGCCGAAGCGCTCGGCGGCCCCGCCGATCTCGTTCTTTCCGACATGGCCGCCAACACCGTCGGCCATCCGCAAACCGATCATCTGCGAACGATGGCGCTGGTCGAAGCCGCCGCCGTTTTCGCCGGCGAAGTGCTGAAGCCAGGCGGCGCCTTCGTCGCCAAGGTTCTGGCGGGCGGCGCCGACAATGATCTCGTCGCCTTGCTCAAACGCATGTTCGCCACCGTCAAGCACGCCAAGCCGCCGGCCAGCCGCAAGGGCAGCTCGGAATGGTATGTGATCGCCCAGGGGTTCAAGGGAACTGCCTAGTGGAATAAGCTGCGGCCGATGGCGGGCCATATGCCGGCGGCGCGATCCTAGAGGAGACATGGATGTCGGACGAATTGGTGCGTTACGAGGCGGATGGGCTGGCGATGGTCAGCCATCTTTATCTCCCGAAGACTGGATCGGATCGCCGCGCCCCCGGGGTTCTCGTCTTTCCGGAAGCCTTCGGGCTTGGCGACCACGCCAAATCGCGAGCCGAGCGGCTCGCCGCGCTCGGCTATGTGGCGCTCGCCTGCGATATTCATGGCGATGGCAAGATCCTTGGCAGTCTCGATGAGATCATGGCCGTGCTCGGCCGGCTATCCGCCGATCCCTCGCGGACGCGCGCTCGCGCGCAGGGCGGGCTGAGCGCGCTCGCGGCGCGCGATGAAGTCGACGCCAGCCGGATCGCCTCGATCGGCTTTTGCTTTGGCGGCACGTTGTCGCTCGAGCTGGCTCGGAGTGGCGCCGACATTCGCGGCGTCGTCAGCTTCCACGGCGGACTTTCCACCGCCGCGCCGGACGCCAGCAAGGTGAAGGCGAAGGTGCTGGTGTGCACCGGCGCGGACGATCCCGGCATTCCCGTCGAGCAGCGAAACGCTTTCGAAGCGGAGATGCGCGCCGCCAATATCGATTGGCAGATGCACGTCTATGGCGGGGTGGTTCACAGTTTCACGAACCCCGAAGCGGATAAGCTCGGCCAGCCCGATTTTGCCCGCTATGATGCAAGCGCGGACGCGCGGTCCTGGGCCTCGATGCGGGCGTTTTTCGACGAGATCTTCTGACGTTCGGGTGCGTCGCAATCTCCGTCGCTCGACTTGCTCCCGCGCTGCCTGCAATATGCGGGCCGTGCTGCCGCTGACTCTCTCCGCCCTGGCGATGACGCTGATCGTCGGCCTGCGCTATCTCGCGACGAGCGGCGGTTTTGCGCTTGCGACGCGGCTGACCCGCCCCGGCCTCTACGCGGGACTTGATCGCCAGATGCGCGCCGAAATCGGCTGGTCGCTGCTCTCGGCCGCGATCTACGGCATCCCGGCCGGGATCGTCGCCTGGGGCTGGCAGGCGCAGGGCTGGACGCGCATTTACAGCGATATCGGCGCCTATCCGCTGTGGTGGTGGCCGCTATCGATCGCGGTCTGCCTGATGGCGCATGATACATGGTTCTACTGGACGCACCGCGCCTTCCACCATCCGCGCCTGTTCGGCCCGATTCATGCGGTCCATCACGCCAGCCGCCCGCCGACCGCATGGGCCGCGATGAGCTTCCATCCGTGGGAGGCGCTGTCCGGCGCCATCGTGATCCCGGCGCTCGTCTTCCTGATCCCGATCCAGGTGGCGGCACTCGGCATCGTATTGGCCATCATGACGCTCATGGGCGTCACCAATCATATGGGCTGGGAATTATTCCCTCGCGCGCTGGTGCGCGGGCCGGCCGGCAACTGGATCATCACTGCCAGCCATCATCAGCGCCATCACGAGCTATATCGGTGCAATTATGGGCTCTATTTCCGGTTCTGGGACCGGCTGTGCGGCACCGATCGCGGACTTGGCAATTTCGGCGGCTGACCGCTCAACGGCAATGCATCTCTCCCTTGTCGACCGATTTGCCGAGGATCGCGCCGCCGGCCGCGCCGATGATGATGC
>CBFRWL010000256.1:0-3640 GCA_965727025.1 uncultured Sphingomonas sp. | reverse complement strand
TGGCGGCCGCCGCGCCTTATCTACTTGAGCCTATCTGTCGTATAGTCGTCGATATGCCGGCCGGCACTGGTTCGAAAGCCGTGTCGGTGCTTGCCAGCAGGCGAGGACAAATTCTCGGCTTGCTGCCGCATCCGGATTGGGACCGTTGGGAGCGCGTGGAAGCGTTCTTGCCCGAGGCAAGCTTGCAAGGGCTGGACGGGGATCTTTGCTCGTTGAGCCAAGGTCTTGCCCAGTTCACTGTCAACTTCGACCATCTCGCCGAGCTGGCAGGAAAACAGGCGGACGAAATCATTAGGGCCAGAAAAGAACCCGCTGCAGCATAGTCCGCGTCCGCTGCTCTCCAGCGCGCAATCAACATCGGGCACGAGCGTGCAGATATCAGTTCCGCGTGAAGCTGCCGCCCTCGGCCGCGAGCTTTTCAAGCAAGGCGGCCGGCTTGAATCGCTCACCGAACTGCGCCTCGTACCATTTGAGCTTGGCGACGATTTGGGACAGGCCCACCATGTCGGCCCAGAACATCGGGCCGCCCGTGTAGACCGGCCAGTTGTAGCCAAGGATGGCTGCCATATCGATGTCGGAGGCACGCAGAGCGATGCCCTCCTCCAGCAGCTTGGCCCCCTCGTTCACCACCGGGTACAACAGCCGGCACACAATCTCGTCCGGGGTCTGGGGGCCCTTGCTCTCAACCCCCTTGAACCGGGCGAATTCAGCGATGATCTCGGCCGCAACAGGCGAAGGAGTGGCCTTGCGGTTGTCGTCGTAGTCGTAGTAGCCGCCGTTCTTCTTTTGGCCCAGTCGGTCGAGCTTGACTAAGTCGCCAGCGACGGTCCGCTCCTTCACCTCCCGGTTGATGACGTCGAGACCCACCAAGTCGATCATCTGAAACGGCCCCATCGCGAAGCCGTAATCATAGATGGCCCGATCGATCTCCTGTGGTGTTGGGCCTTCGAGCACCAGCACATCTGCCTGACGATCACGCTGGACCATGATCCGGTTGGCGATGAAACCCCAGCAGACGCGACTCAGGACCGGCACCTTATCGATACGCTTGGCCAGTTTCATCGCTGTGGCAATTACCTCGTTGGACGTCATCCTGCCGCGAACCACTTCGAGCAGACGCATGACATTCGCCGGCGAGAAGAAGTGCATGCCGATGACCCATTCCGGGCGGCTCGTAGCCGCAGCGATCTCGTCCAAGTCGAGAAAACTGGTATTCGACGCCAGGATTGCACCGGGCTTGGCAATCCCGTCGAGCCGCGCAAAAATCTCCTTCTTGACGGCAATCTCCTCGAACACGGCCTCGATCACAAGATCAACCTCGGCAAGCGCGGTCAGATCGAGTGTCGGCCGGATCAGCGCCAGGCGCTGATCGACCTGCGCTTCGGTGAGACGGCCACGCTTGGCACTATTCTCATAGTTGCGGCGGATTACGCCGAGGCCCCGGTCAAGCGCCTCTTGGCTCATCTCCACCAGGGTGACCGGAATTCCTGCGTTGAGGAAGTTCATGGCGATCCCACCACCCATGGTTCCCGCCCCGACCACGCCCACAGTATTCACCTCCAGGGTTCGGGTCGCGGGCGGCACGTCTGGGATCTTGCTCGTGTTGCGCTCAGCGAAGAACGCATAGCGCTGGGCCTGACTTTCAATCGACGATTCCAGTTCCTCGAAGAGCGCACGTTCGCGGGCGATGCCTTGGTCGAACGGCAGCGCGACAGCCGCTTCGATGGCCCGGACAATATTCTCGGGAGCCTTGAAGCCACGAAATGCACGCGCGTTCTTCTTGCGGAACTCGGCGAACAGCTCCGGCTTGCCCCTGTAAGGATCGACCCGATCCTGCCGGTCGCGCACGAGCACAACCGGTTGGCCGACAATGCTCCGGGCGAAGGCAGTGGCGTCTTCGCGTAATCGCCCTTCCCCCGCGAGACAGTCGACGATCCCGAGCTCCACTGCACGGGCCGCGCCGATCGGTGATCCCGACACCATCATGTCCAGAGCCACCGCCGGACCAACCAATCTGGGCAGGCGTTGGGTGCCGCCAGCACCCGGCAACAGCCCGAGCTTGACCTCCGGGAGGCCGACCTTCGCTGAGGGCACGGCAATGCGGTAACCGCACACCAACGCCGTCTCGAGCCCACCGCCCAATGCGGTGCCGTGGATTGCCGCCACCACCGGCTTGGCCGAAGCTTCCAGTTCGGCCAGCACGTCAATCAGCGTGGGTACCAGGAACGGCTTGCCGAATTCAGCAATGTCAGCACCGGCAAAGAAGGTGCGGCCGCCGCAGATCAGCACGATCGCCTGTACCGCAGGGTCTGCGTTCAGTGCGGCAATGCCGTCGCTCAGTCCCTTGCGCACCGCCAATCCCAAAGCATTGACGGGAGGGGAATAGATGGTGAGGATTCCCACTGCGTCCTCGACTGCCCAAGTGGCTATGTCTGTCATGAAAGCTCCACTACATGCTCTCGGGTCCGGCCAGATCGGTCCATGATCACCGCCCTTCACAGCTATACGCGCTTACTTAAAGTGCCTCGATAATAGTCACGTTCGCGAGTGCACCGCCCTCGCACATGGTCTGGAGCCCGTAGCGCCCGCCGCGGGCCCGCAGCGCATGGATGAGCGTGGCCATAAGCTTGGTGCCGCTGGCCCCCAGAGGATGCCCCAGCGCTATCGCGCCGCCGTTGACGTTCAGTTTTGCCGCATCGGCACCGACATGCTTCATCCAGGCCATGGGGATCGGCGCAAAGGCCTCGTTCACCTCGTAGAGATCGATCTCTCCGATGGTCATCCCCGCCCGCTTCACGGCCTTGTCCGTAGCGAACAGGGGCTCCTCCAGCCACATGATCGGATCGCCACCGCTCACTGTCATGTTCAGGATCCGGGCCAGCGGTGTGAGCTCGTGGTCCTTGAGCGCCTGTTCGGACACGATCATCACAGCCGAGGCACCGTCGGTGATCTGGCTCGAAGTCGCGGCGGTGATCGTGCCCCCTTCGTCAAACAGCTTCACCGCCGCCATGCCTTCGGGCGAGGCATCCCAGCGAATGCCCTCATCCTGGACGTGGAGGTCCGAGCTGCCATCAGCAAGCGTGATCGGGACGGGGACAATTTCACGAGCGAAGGCGCCCTCGCGGGTTGCCGCCTGCGCGCGCCGATGGCTCTCCAAACCGAACGCATCGAGCATTTCGCGAGTCAGCCCCCATTTCGCGGCGATCCTTTCGGCGCCAACGAACTGACTGAAGCCGTTCACCCCAAATCGATCGAGGATCTTGGGGGAATAGGGCGAAACCTCGTGTTCGTAGTTTCGCGGCGAGCCCATCTTCACACGGCTCATGCTCTCGACCCCGGCCGCGATGACGACGTCCTGAACACCGGCCATGACGGCTTGAGCAGCAAAGTGGATCGCCTGCTGAGAAGAACCGCACTGCCGATCGATCGTCACCGCCGGCACGCTAATTGGCAGCTTTGAGGCGAACACCGCATTGCGGCCGAGCGAGTCCGCCTGCTCACCGACCTGCGAAACGCAACCCATGATGACGTCTTCGACCGCGGCCGGATCAATTCCTGTGCGATCGACGATAGCATCGAGAATGAAGCCACCCAGATCGGCGGGGTGCCACCCGGACAGGCGCCCGTTGCGGCGGCCACC
>CBFRWL010000255.1:0-3642 GCA_965727025.1 uncultured Sphingomonas sp. | reverse complement strand
AGCTCGCTGCGCCGCTTGGCATAGTTGGGCGCGGCCAGCGGATAGCTGGCGGGCAGGTTGAATTCGGCGCGATAGTCCGCCGGGTTCAGCCCGTGCGCGCTCTGGATATGGCGCTTCAGCATCTTCTGCTTGCTGCCGCAGATCAGGCAGACGATGTAATCGGGCTTGATCGACGCCTTGATCGAAACGGCCGGAGTCTTGGCTTCGGGCTCCGCCGCGGCGGGCTGGCCAAGCGAAACGAGCGCGCCGTGAACGGCCGAGATCAGCCCGCTCAAGTCATTGCTGGCGACCTGATTGTTGGAGACATGCGCCGCGACAATATCCGCGGTCAGGGAAAGAATATCCTCGTCAGCCATTGCGATCCTGCATTGATAGGAAGGAGAGAAGGGGCGGCGCATAACATCGTCCGAGCCATCCGTATAGTTCTTAGCGCGGCGATCGACCGGAAAAATCTTTACCCATGGCCTGGGAACAATTTCACGCCGGCGCGAAACAGCCTCCGCCGTGCCGCTGGACGGACGACGCGCGGCGATGTTACTAGCTTCCGGCCGGCGGCGCGGCGGGCGCGGACCGCGCTGACCGCCCGCATATCCGCGCCGCGAAGAGGAGAGGGGGGATTGCCTGGTGAACATCGCGAAGCCCGCCGCCTCTGCCCGCCTCGCCCTGACGCGGCGCGTCGATCAGGTGCGCTGATGGCGCGGATCGCCAGCGTCGAGGATTTTCGCGAGCATGCGCGCCGGCGCCTGCCGCATATGCTGTTCGAATATATCGACGGCGGCTCCTATGCGGAGCGAACCCTCCGCCGCAATGTCGGCGCGATGGACGCGCTGGCGCTGCGGCAGCGGGTGCTGAAGGATAGCTCACAGCTTGAGTTCGGGGTGCGGCTGTTCGATCAGGATCTGGCGATGCCGCTGATCCTTGCGCCGATCGGCTTCGCCGGGATGTTCGCGCGGCGCGGCGAGATCCAGGCGGCGCGTGCGGCGGCAGCTCATGGGGTGCCCTTCTCTCTGTCGAGCCTGTCGATCTGCGATTATGCGGAGGTCGCGCGCGGCGTGGGCGTGCCGCCCTGGTTCCAATGCTATGTGATCCGCGATCGCGGCTATATGGAGGCGTTGCTCGATCGCGTCTGGGATGGCGGCGCGCGCGTGCTGCTGCTCACGGTCGATCTGCCCACGCCCGCCGCGCGCTATCGCGAGGTCCGCTCTGGCTTTACCGATCGGGGGCTGCGCGGGCTTATCCGCCAGGCGGCGTCGGGCCTGCGTCACCCCGGCTGGTTGTGGGACGTCTATCTGCGCGGCCGCCCGCATGTGTTCGGCAATTTTACGCCGGTGATGGGCGCAGGCCAGCGCAGCCTGGGCGATTATTGGAGCTGGGTGCGCGAGAATTTCGATACCAGCGTGAACTGGGCCGATCTCGAGGCACTGCGTCGGCGCTGGAAGGGCAAGATCATCGTCAAGGGCATCCTCGATGCCGAAGACGCCCGGATCGCCGCCTCGTTGGGGGTCGACGGCGTCGTCGTCTCCAACCATGGCGGGCGCCAGCTTGATGGCGTGCGCTCGGCGATCGAGGTGCTGCCGGAGATCGTGGCGGCGGTGGGCGAGCAGACCAGCGTGCTGATGGATGGCGGCGTGCGCTCGGGTCTCGATGT
The DNA here is from genome assembly GCA_965727025.1 of uncultured Sphingomonas sp. Classification (GTDB taxonomy): domain Bacteria; phylum Pseudomonadota; class Alphaproteobacteria; order Sphingomonadales; family Sphingomonadaceae; genus CANJQJ01. Next base: position 1,994 of record CBFRWL010000255.1, on the reverse strand, counting down.
GCTGCGCGGGCTGGCGCTGGGCGCGCGAGGCTGCCTGATCGGGCGGGCATGGGCCTTTGCGCTCGCGGCGCGGGGCGGCGGGGGCGTCACCGCGATGCTCGATATGCTCAAGGCCGAGCTTCGGGTTGCGATGATGCTGACCGGCTGCACCGACCTGCGCGACGCGACGCCCGCCCTGATCGATCGAGGCGCGATGTGGAGCGGAGATATGGAGCAGCCGGACATTCGAGCCGGATAACTGGCGCTGACCGGGTGGTGCCGCGGTCCTCCGGCCGGCTCAGCTCAGATGCGAGAGCAGCGCGTCGACATCGCCGGTGACGATCGTGGCGAAATTGTCGGCCACGCCATAGGGCACGAGGATGCGGCGGTCCTGGATCAGGCTGCCGCAGCTATAGACGACGTTGGGAACATAGCCGTCGCGCTGTTCGGGGCCGGAGCGCAGCAGCGGAATGTTCGAGCGCGCGATGACCTTGGAGGGGTCATCCTTGTCCAGCAGGCAGGCGCCGATCGTGTAGTTGCGGAGCAGGCCGACGCCATGGGTCATGACGAGCCAGCCTTCCTCGATCTCGATCGGCGAGCCGCAATTGCCCATCTGCACGAATTCCCAGGGATGGAGCGGCGCGATGATCTTCTCGGCCTCGTCCCAGCGATGGAGATCGTCCGAATACATCAGCCAGATATTCTCATTATCCTGACGCCCGAGCATCGCGTAGCGCCCGTCGATGCGGCGGGGAAACAGCGCCATGCCCTTGTTTTCGGCGACCTTGCCCTCCATCGGCCGCATGCCGAAGTGGCAGAAATCCTTGGTCGTCAATATTTCCTGATGGATGTTGATGCCGTCGAAGGCAGTGAAGGTGCCGACATAGAGCTGGGTGCCGTCCTCCTCGGTGAAGATCACAAGTCGCAGATCCTCGATGCCGCGCGATTGGCTCGGCGTCATCGGGAACAGCACCGCTTCGGAAATCTCCTCGATATCCCCGAAATGGAGCAAGAGTTCGGCATCGTCCTTGCCGCGCGTCTCGATCTGGGGCGGCTCGGCATAGCCGCTGGGCGACTCGACGCGCACGCCGAGCGCGCCGTCCCAGACGCCGGTGCGGAAGGTGACGGAGGAGACATGGCCCTCGCCGATCCCGCGCAGCGAGAGGATGAAGCGGACCGCGCCGGGCTTGAGGCCGGATTGATCCCAATGGCGGACGATGCTGGGGTTGAACAGCGCCGCCGCCTCGAACGCATATTCCTCGCTGAAGACGCCGCCGATCAGCAGCTTCTGATCCTCGCTGAGCTTCGCGCCTTCCGGCACATACTCCTTCACCTGATCGAACTGGCGCAGCAGGATGCTGCGCAGGTTGCGCTGCCGCGAATCGAGCAGTTCGTCGACGAAGCGGAGGCCGCGCTTGATCATCCTTTCGTCGATGGTGAGCATGCGCTGGATGATCGCCTCGACGCGCGCGCCCTTCCGCTTCGAATAGGCAGCGGGATATGCGACGTCGAACGGCCGCAGCACCGTGCGCGAGGGATCGGGCTTGAGGACGACATGGGCGCGGTGCCAGAAATCGGCGGTCTGCGGCAGTTCGCCGCTGACATTGCTCGGGCCATGCGAATCGGGCGCGCCGTGCATTATGCGTCTCCACTTAGTCGGGATGGCGGTTGGATGCATCGCCGGCTTGCGCAACAAGTTACAGCGACAAACATGGAATCCGAAGCGCTTCCGTTTGGTTCGAGTCACTACCAGTTCGTCGCCCCTGCGAAGGCAGGGGTCCATGTCTCTTCGAACTTTCGATGTCCCTGAAAATTGGTGAGAGACATGGATCCCTGCCTTCGCAGGGATGACGACGGAAAACAGGAACGGACTTCGACTCCACGGCACTAAACAACTAGGCTCGAACGATGACAGTCGCACCATCCGAAACCGATGCGCAGAAGCGCGCCGCCGCGGAAGCCGCCGCTGCGGAGATCGAGGCCGGCATGCTCGTCGGGCTCGGCACCGGCAGCAC
>CBFRWL010000254.1:0-3650 GCA_965727025.1 uncultured Sphingomonas sp. | reverse complement strand
GCAGGCCGGTAGGAAACGCAGCCGCACAGCAGCGCCGAGAGCCCGAGCAGCAGCGCCCCCTGCCGATGAACATATGCCCCAGACCCCATGTGCCCGCGCTGCGTCCGTTCCGCTCGCGAATCAATGGTGATCGGCAAAAACGGAGTGAAGGTTGCAGCTTTTTAAACTGAGGCCGGGAAGCTGAGGCGAACGATGAGGCCGGGAGCGCCATTTTCGAGCGCCAGCGCTCCGCCATGGGCCTGAACGATCGACTGCACTAACGGCAATCCCAGCCCATAGCCGGGCGTCGTGCGGCTCGCCTCACCACGGCCGAACCGTTCGAGCACATGGGCATGATGCTCGGCCGGGATACCGGGGCCGTCGTCTTTCACGATGATATCGATGGCGCCCTCGGGCGTTCGCGCGAGGACGACGGCGATATGCGTGCCGGGCGGGCTATGCTGAAGGCTGTTTTCGATCAGGTTGACGATCGCCTGGCCGAGCAGATCCTCGCTGCCGTTGATGATGAGATCGGTATCGGTATCGGCACTCCGTAGCTGAAGCTGGTGGCCGCTGTCCTGCGCAACAGGCTGATAGTTGTCGACGATCTCCGCGAGCAGCGGTGCCAACTCAACTGGTTTGAACCATTGCCTGATGCCGCCGGACTCGATTTCGGATATTCGCAGCATCGTCGCGAACAATCCCAGGATTTCGTCCATACGCTCGATCGCGTCCGCGATGGCGTCGCTCTGCAACATTGGCGCCTTGAGCTGCAGCGCAGTCTCCAGTTTCGCGCGCAGCCGCGAGAGCGGCTTTCGCAGATCATGGGCGATGTCAGCCGAGACATGGCGTAGGCTGCTCATCAGCCGTCCGATATGGTCGAGCATCTGATTCAGCGTGGCTGAGAGTTGGTCGAACTCGTCGTTGGCGGGGCTGATCGGCATTCGCCGCGTCAGGTCTCCTTCGATGATCGCGCGCGCGGTGCCGTCGACGAGGCTGAGGCGCCGATGAAGCGCACGGCCGGAAAGTATCCCGCCTACGACACCGATCAGGATGACAAGGCCGAAGCCGCCGGCCGCGATCACGAGCAGGGTTGCCTCGGTCCGCTCCATCGAAGCTGTCTCGCCCACCACGGCAAGCGTTGACCCGTCGCGCAGCGACAGCCTCAATACGCGCGCCGGCTCCGCGTCCCCGTTGGGGGTGCGGAGCGAGGTATCGCCGATTGTTTCCGGCAAGCGGGTAATCGATACGCGCCCGGCGATCCGCCGGCCCTTCGGGTCTTCGAGCAGGTAGCGGCCGTTACCGGGGAGCGCATCGAACGCCACAATGTCCGCAATCAGCGCGGCGCGGCCTTCATGCACGTCAGCATGCTGGAGCGCGACCAGTTCGTCGCGAAGCCGCTCGTCCAGGAGATGACGCAAGGTGTTGCCCGTGAACTGCCAGGTCGCCGCCCCGACGAGCAACGATACCATCGCGAAGCTCAGCGCATAGAGGCCCGCGATGCGGGCGGTCGCCCGGGTGCGCCGTTCAGGCATCGCCGCGAATCCGATATCCCTCCCCGCGCACGGTTTCGATCGCGCTGGTCTCGAAGCCGGCGTCGAGCTTGGCGCGCAGCCGGCTGAGATGGCTTTCGACGATCTTCGTCCCCGGATCGAAATCAAACCGCCAGATCGTCTTGAGCAGGGTCGCGCGCGCCACCGGGCGGCCGACATTGCGCATGAGCGTTTCCAGCAGCTGAAACTCGCGCGGATGCAGCGGGATATCGCGGCCACCCCGCGTCACCGTGCGATTAAGACGGTCGAGCCTGATGGTCCCGGTCACGGCTACGCTCGCGCGATCGGGCGAGCGCGGGCGGCGGCCAAGTGCCTCCACGCGCGCCAGCAGCTCCGCAAAGGCGAACGGCTTGGTCAGATAATCGTCCGCGCCGCTCCGTAGCCCGGTGACGCGGTCCTCGATCGATCCCCGCGCCGTCAACATGAGCACGGGGACGTCGACGCCGTCGCGTCGCAAGGCTGCGACCACTTCGATCCCGTCAAGCTTGGGCAGCATGCGATCGAGTATGAGAAGATCGAAATCGGATCGTTGCGCCTTCGTCAGAGCGTCATGCCCGTCGGCGGCATGAGCCGCGGCGTGACCGGCACTCTCCAGGCTCGCCCGGATATAAGCGGCAAGCTCTTCATCATCCTCGACGATCAATATGAGCATAGCCTGCCGACGCTCTGTTCCAGTTTCTTCGTCAAGCAGGAAGAGTAGCCCGATCGGAGCTTGGTGTGAAATAGGCGTTCAAGCGGTCGCTGCAATCTAGCCGCGCAGCCGTGGAAAGCTCGGATCAATGCCGGCCCGTCTCCAACTCTCGTGGGGGCGGGCTCGTTTCCGCTGCCGCCATACCTATATGGCGACATGGACGCCGATCATGCCGATAGCGCAAGCCGATCTTTTCAATCAGCCGCAATTGCTGCCTGGTCTTCGCCTGGCAGAAGACATTGTCACCGTCGCCGAGGAGCAGGCGCTGATCGCGCGCATCGCGGCCGTGGAGCTTGCTCCATTCCGCTTCCAAGGCTGGCTAGGCAAGCGGCTCACGGCTTCGTTCGGCTGGCGATATGATTTCGAAAACGGGGATTTCGGGCCGACGGATCCAATTCCGGATTGGTTGCTGCCGTTGCGCGCCCAAGCCGCCGCATTTGCTGGGCTGGCGCCGGACGATCTCGTCCAGGCGCTGCTGATCAGATATGATCCAGGCGCAGGCATCGGTTGGCATCGCGACCGGCCGGTGTTCGAGCAGGTGGTAGGGATATCGCTCGGCGCGCCCGCGCCAATGCGTTTTCGCAAGCGCGGGGCGGCGGGATTTCAACGGAAGTCGGTGCCGATGCCGCCGCGCTCGATCTATCATCTGAGCGGGGAGGTGCGGCATCAATGGGAGCACAGCATCGCGCCTTTGGCCCAGACGCGATGGTCGATCACGTTCCGAAGCTTGTCCTGAGGGCACGCAGGCTCGGGCTCACCGCGCTCGGCAAGTGCGGGCTTTGCGAAGCGATCTGCGTCCGCTAACGCGCTGCCATGGCAACACGGGCAAGGGGAAGAGGCCGGCGCCGCGGGCGTAGACGCTTGCGATGGCCCGGTTCGCTTGGTCTTACCATGCTCGAACGCGGCGTGCTGTTGGCCTTCCTGGCGATGGCCGGATATGCGCTATTCACGGCGGATATACCCCGCCGCGATCAATCGCCGGAGCAGAGGGCGATGGACGAGGCCCGCAAGATCAATGCTGCCATTCCCTTCGCGGATGGGCCGCTGGCCCCCGCCAAACGCTATGTGTTTCGCGGCACGCCCGCCGCCAAATTGCAGGCGACCGAATGCCTCGCTACCGCTGCGCTGTATGAAGCGGGCGATGACGAGCGAGGTCAAAGAGCGGTCATTCAGGTGATCCTCAACCGCGTCCGGCATCAGGGCTATCCCAAGACGATCTGCGGCGTCGTCTATCAGGGGTCGAAGCGGCCGACCGGTTGCCAGTTCAGCTTTACCTGCGATGGATCGGTGCAGCGGCGGCGCGTGCGCGATGGCTGGGTCACCGCGCGCAAGGCAGCGCGGCTCGCTTTGGACGGCTATGTGTTCGCAGCGGTGGGCACCGCCACCCATTACCATACCGATTGGGTGGTGCCCTATTGGAGCGGATC
>CBFRWL010000253.1:0-3673 GCA_965727025.1 uncultured Sphingomonas sp. | reverse complement strand
TGCAATTCCATTTTCAAGTGCAGGCATTTCTTACTCCCGTAACGTACTATTATTGACCCGTGCGCCGTTCAAACATTGGAAAGCGGCACTGGGACATTCGGCATCAAACCGTTGATTGCGACCGCGCGCGGAAGGCGGGCACCACCGGGTTTGCCGCGGAGAATCCTCCATCCATGACGAGAACCTGCCCCGTGATGAAAGCCGCGGCAGGCGATAGCAAATAAAGAATGCTTGCAGCGAGTTCCTCCGGCGTGCCCAGTCGCTCCGTCATATGGTGATCGAGCAGCAATTTCAGCAGGTCCGGATCAAATGCCGAATGCGCTGCAGGTGTAAGGACGAGCCCGGGTGCAATGCAGTTACTGCGGATGCCCTGCTTGCCGTATTGGACCGCCAGCGATCGCGAAAGGCCCAGTAGTGCGGCCTTGGCCGTACCGTAACAGGTGCGCGTATCTTCGCCACGAAGGCCGGCGACAGACGAAAGGTGAACGAAAGCACCTCCGCCACGTTCGAGCATGAGGGGGACTGCCTGGGCGGCGAGCAAGGCCGGACCAACGACGTTGGTGCTAAGCAGCTGATGCCAGAGCTCAGCGCCAATCTCCGCGACGCGGCCATCGCCGGGATCGGTCCTGACCGCGTTGTTCACCACATAGTCGACGCCGCCGAACGCGGATCTTGCGGTAGCGACAAGTTCGACGATCTGGTCTGGATCGCCGATGTCTGTGGGCACCGACAAGGCAGAAAGCCCCTGCTGGCACAGCTGGTGGGCTACCCGATTTGCCCCCTCGCCATCGACGTCGGCAATCACAACATTGCCAGAGACACGTGCAAATGCTTCACAAGTGGCAAGACCGATCCCCGAAGCGCCACCAGTCACGATTGCGACCTTGCCCGCAAAATCGCCCGTCATAGCACCACAGCCCCTTTGCAAAGGGAATGGCAGAGGACAGCCTGCATGTCCCCTCCACCGTCGATTACGCGGCCACGCGATCTTCGGCGTCAAGGAAGCGGGCCGGGAGTTCCCCGGTCAGCACACCGTTTTCCTGCGCAAGCACGCCGTTGATGAAAGTATAGCGGAAACCACCTTCCGGACGGCGGAACCGCGGCAGACCGCCGGGAATGTCCTTGACCTTCTTTTCCGGCGACCACTGCAGCTTGGCCAGGTCGAAGACAGCGATGTCGGCGAAGGCGCCGACCTTGATTTCGCCGCGGTCCTTTATCCCAAGCAGGTCTGCCTGGTCCTTCGTCATCTTCTTCACTGCGTCTTCCAGCGTGAGGTCGCTGCGGTCACGGACGTGGCGGGTCAGCACAAGCGTCGAGTCTCCCGCGCCATCGAAGCTGCTGATATGGGCGCCGGCGTCACTGGCGCTGATCAGGCTGACTTCAGAGGCCAGCAGCGCGCCAACCTTTGCGGCATCGGTGTTGGTAAAGGGATAGACGAATTCGGCTTTCAGATCGTTTTCGAGCACCCAGTCGGCCAGCTGGTCCGACGAGTGGCCGGGGCGAAGATCGAGGACGAAGTCGAATGTGAGCGCGAGGTACTTTTCGTATTCCGGCTTGCCGACCTGGGTAATCCGGAACAAGCGCTCCATCCCCCCGCTCGGAAAGCCTTCCTTCACCGCATCCCAGTCTGCGCGGGCCCTCGCGCGCCATTCGGGATCGGCAAGGCGGCGCTTCTTCTCCTCGGCAGGCACGTCCGGCTGCACGAGTTCATTCCATGCCGGCACATAGATGAAGTTGAAGCACTGATTGAAGTTGATTCCCAGCTCGATCGAACGCGGTGACGCGAGGTAATGGAAATTCGCACCAGCCGCCTGGATTTCCTTGCCGGCCTCGACCAGTCGCGGAGCATAGTTCGGATCGTCCGGGCGATCGAAAATGCCGTTGGATATAACCGGCACGCCGCCATGACGGGCGGAATATTCGCCCATCTCGTTCAGATCTTTGACCTGCTGGTCGAGGTCGCTCATGTCCGGAATGATCTGGACAATTCCGTTGCCCTTCGCGCTCTCGCCGAACAGGGATTCGAACTCGGCCGCATCACTGTAGTAGCTCGGTACGAGATCTCCGGCCGGGCTGCGGTCGAAACGCGAAGTCGAAAACCCGAACGCACCAGCCTTGAGCGCATCGGCATAGGCCAGGGTGATTCGCGAGGCCTCGTCCGCCGAAGACGCGCGCTTCCACGCTTCATCGCCGATCTCGTAAACACGCAGAAGCGAATGGCTGACAAGCGAAGCGATGTTCACGCCCCATTTGCGCTTCTTCATCTCCTGCGCATATTCGGGGAAGGTTTCCCAGGTCCAGGGAACTTCGGCCCGGAAGACATCGCGGGGGAGATCTTCGATATAGCTGAACAGCTGCACCAGCCCATCGACGTTGTCCTTGCGGACGGGTGCAAGGCTCAGACCGCAGTTGCCGATCAGGATTGTGGTAACACCGTGCTGTACGATCGGATCGCAAGAAGGATCCCAGAACAAGGCGGCATCGTAATGCGTATGCGTATCGATGAAGCCGGGGGTCACGTAACAACCTTGGGCGTCGTAGACTGTCTGATTATCAGCAGAGAGGCCTGAGCCGATCTCGACAATCCGACCATCCGAAATCCTGAGGTCCGCTTCGTAAGCGGGCGAGCCAGTGCCGTCGATGATCATGCCCCCCTTGATCAACACGTTTCCGCCAACTCCAGACACGATCGAACTCCTTAACTACGATGATTCTGATTGGTCGAACAAACCACGCGGACCGGCCAGTGCAAACGTCCCACCAGACTAATGCGCCTCATGCCCCGGAGATTCCCGAGTGGGGAGTTCGGGGTTCTTCGGCTATCCAAACAACCTCCTGGCGGACGCGAGCATATCTGCTGCGCGCCGTTCCGGGGGAACTGATGGCGCCTGCGACAGGTTCGCCGCTTCCAGGGACAAGACCAGATCGGCCGGGCAGTAGTCGACAATTTCCCGTAAGGGGAATTCCCCTTGGCCCGGGAGCAGCCGCGCCATCATTTCTGCGCCGAGATCCGCCGGCGGGGTCAGCATACCGTCTGAAAGTTGTAGCCCCCCCACGAGTTCAGGATTGATGGTGCGCAGACCCGCCATACCGCCGCTGGTCCGCATGAGGTGGAGCGAATCCACCACAATGCCCGCGTTCTTGCGCCCTGCCCTGCGCACGAAATCCGCAACCTCGAAGATCGAAGGCAGGGATTTGGCTGTCGCAAAAAACTCCACGTTGACGCGGATGCCATGCTCGGCTGCCATGTCGCACAGGCGGCAATACTTGGCGAGTGCATCGTCGAGATCATGGTTCTCCCAGACGATGGCCGTAGCCGTCGATGCACCAAGATCGCCCCCGCATTCCAGCGCCTGGGCAAATTCGACCGGTTCGGCGGACGCATCCAGATTGAAACATTCGAGATTCAACAGGCGGACGCCGGTCTCGGCCATCGCAGACTTCATTGCCGCACGGTGATCGGCATCTCTCACCGCAGGATCGAGCGGAAGCTGATCGCTGGGCATGTGCGCAAACATGCTGACGAAGTCGTAGCCTGCGTCGGCAGCGGCCCGCACCAGATTCGCTCCCGCCAGTTCGGGAACGGTCAGTGGCTCCAGCGAATAGCGTCTGCCGCTTGATTGTCCGTTCAAGACCATCTCCCGATAGGGGCGGCGCGGAACGCGCGGCCTGT
>CBFRWL010000252.1:0-3686 GCA_965727025.1 uncultured Sphingomonas sp. | reverse complement strand
AAAAGAAAACGGGCGCCGGATCCTGGACCCGGCGCCCGCCTCTAAGCTTTGCTTGTCGGCGATCAGGCGGCGACGCGGGCCCCTTCCGGAAGCGCAGCCTTGGCTTGCGCGATGATCGCGCTAAAGGCCTCCGCCTCGTGCATGGCGATATCGGCCAGCACCTTGCGGTCGAGCTCCACGCCCGCCAGTTTCAGGCCGTGCATGAACACGCCATAGGTAAGCCCCTCGGCGCGAACCGCCGCGTTGATGCGCTGGATCCAAAGCGCGCGGAAGCTGCGCTTTTTTACCTTGCGATCGCGATAGGCATATTGCCCGGCCTTCTCGACGGCTTGGCGGGCGATGCGGATCGTGTTCTTGCGGCGGCCATAATAGCCCTTCGCCTGCTCCAAAATCCGCTTGTGCTTGGCACGCGTGGTCGTGCCGCGTTTGATCCGTGACATATCGCGTGTCTCCTCAGTTCAGGCCGTATGGCGCCCAGAGCTTCACCGTCTTGGTGTCGGCTTCGGAAAGGACCGAAGTGCCGCGATTCTGGCGAATATATTTGGCGTTGTGGCTGATGAGGCGGTGGCGCTTGCCGGCGACACCATGCTTGATCTTGCCGGTGGCGGTGATCTTGAAGCGCTTCTTGACCCCGCTCTTGGTCTTGAGTTTGGGCATTTTCGTCTCCTGATATGCGACGCTTGCGGACAGCCACGGCAGCCCATACCGGCCGGACCATCCCTCAAATCGCGGAAGCGCGCGCCTATACCGGCCCATCGCACCGAACGCAACCCGCTGGAACGAGTCGTCGCCTCGGATGGTTTTTGCCATATGCTGGACCAGCCGAACCGCGCCTTCGATCACGCGGACGCGCCGCCGCCTCCGGCCGCGCGGCACAGGCCGCTGCGCATTTTGATGTGGATCGTGATCGGGCTGATCAGCTTGATTTTCCTGGCCTGGCTGATCCTGTTCATCACCAAGGGCAGCTTCCTCAAGCCTTCGTTCGAACGGATCGCCAGCCGCACGACGCAGCGGGAGGTGAAGGTCGCCGATGGCTTCCAGCTTTATCTCAATCCTTTCAACATCCATTTCCGGGCGGAAGGGCTGACCGTTTCTAATCCCGCCTGGGCGACCAAACCGAAATTCTTCGAATCGCGGCTGATCGATAGCAACATCGCGATTATCCCCTTTCTGTTCAGCGAGAAGAACCGGATCAACCGGCTGCTGCTCGATCAAGGCAATGTCGATCTGGAATGGGACGCGACGGGCAAGCGCAATAGCTGGACGTTTGGTGATCCCAATGTGAAAGGCAAGCCGCTCGAGCTTCCGCTCATTCGTCGCGCCGCGATCACCGGCACCACGCTGCGCTATCGCGATCCGCGCATGCAGCTCGTCACCGATATCAGATTCGATACGATCCGCGCCGCCAATACGCAGGTCGCAACCGAGGATATTCGATTCGACGGAACCGGCAGCCTGCGCGGCAAGCCGTTCACGCTCAATGGCCAGCTGCTTTCGCCGAATGAGACGGTGAGCGGGGGCCGCAATCGTTTCGCTCTGAACGCCGTCTCCGCCAGCGATCATATGCAGGTCTCAGGAACCCTCCCTGGTGCGACGGTGCTCGAAGGTGCTGATCTCTCGGTGAAGGTGCGCGGCGCCAATCTGGCGCGACTGTTCGATTTTCTTGGCGTGGCAGTGCCTGATACCCGCAGCTATCATTTCACGTCGCATCTGACCAAGGAGGGCAGGGCTTGGCATTTCCGCCGCCTCAACGGCGCATTTGGCGACAGCGATCTGGCCGGAAATATGGTGATCTCGCAGCCTAACAACCGGCTTAAGATCGACGCCGACTTGAAGTCGCGCAGCGTGGATATCATCGATGTGGGGCCGTTCATCGGCTATAATCCGCAAAAGCTGGAAGCGCAGGGCGCGCACGGCACGGTAACGCAGGTGGCTGGCACGCCGCGCATCCTCCCCGACGCCCCGCTCAGGATCGATGCGCTCGACAACTTTGATGCGCATGTCGTTTACGCCGTGCGCGACATCAAGGCGCCGCATCTGCCGGTCTCGAACCTGGGCCTTACGCTCGATCTCGATCACAGGCTGCTCAAGCTTTCGCCGCTCACGTTCGAAATGTCGCAGGGCCATGTCGCATCCGACATCATCATCAACGCGCGGCAGCAGCCGGTGCTGACGGATTATGACATCCGGCTCGCGCCAACGCCGATGGGCAAATTGCTCGCCGGATGGGGCGTCAGCGAATCCGGTACGACCGGCGTGATCAAGGCGCGCGTTCAATTGCGCGGTCGCGGCAACACGGTGCACGATTCGCTGGCTGCTTCCGATGGGCGGATTGCGATCATCCTGCCCAAGGGCACGATGTGGACCCGCAACATTCAGCTTTCGGAGCTGGATATCGGCACCTTCATCACGAAAATGTTCGCCAAGAAATTGGAGAAACCAGTCGAGATCAACTGCGGGCTGATCGCGTTCACGGTGCGCGGCGGCACGGCTGCGGCCGATCCGATCCTGATCGACACGACTAAGAATGTGATCACCGGCCGAGGCAATTTCAGCTTCAAGGACGAATCGCTCGATCTTGCGCTTCGCGCGGACGCGAAGACGATCAGCCTGTTCTCGGCGCAGTCGCCGGTGGGCATCAATGGCCATTTTGCGAGCCCGGGATTGCAGATCATCACGCCTCAGTTGCTTGCCCGCGCTGGAGCGGGCGCAGGGCTGGCTGTGGCGGCCACGCCGTTCGCTGCCATTCTTGCGTTCATCGATCCGGGCGACGCCAAGGCCGCCGCCTGTGGCCCGGTGTTGAGCGGCGCGGGTGCGATTGCCCAGCGAACGACCAAGGGAAAGCCGCGTAAGGACGTCGGCAACGGTTCTCCCCGCAAATAGGGGCGGTAAAGAAAGCAGAAAACGCGCTCGAATGCGGGGCTGAAGCTCGCTATGCGCAGCTTCATGACCAGATTGCCCGGTATGTCTGAACGCCGTTCGCTGGCGCTTTCCGCCTTTGTCATTGGCCTCGCCCTGCTTGGGCTATGGATTGTTTCCGGTTTTCTGCCAGCCTTGGCCTGGGCGGCCGTGCTCGCGATCGCCGTCGATCCGCTCTATATGCGATTGCGCAATCGCTTCCCCTCGCATGATCGGCTGTTGCTGCCCCTGTTCATCACGCTCATCGCGGCGCTGCTGATCCTGGTGCCCCTGGCGCTCGCGTTGAACGAAGCAGCGCATGATGCCCGCGATCTGGTCGACTGGCTATCCGCCGCGCAGGCGAGCGGTGTACCGGTGCCTGATTGGGTGGGGCGCCTTCCCTTCGGCAGCAACGAACTCACCCTGTGGTGGCAGGATCATCTGGCGACGCCGGAGCGCGCCGCCGGCCAGATCGCGGCGTTGCGCAACAGCGCATGGTTCACGCATTCGCGCCTGTTGGGCGCGGCGTTGCTGCACCGGGCCGTGATCTTCGGCTTCACGCTGCTCACCCTTTTCTTCCTCTTGCGCGATCGCGATGTGTTGCTCAGTCAGGTGCGTCGCGCCGGCGAGCGGCTGTTCGGACCGGCGGGAGAGCGGATCGGGCTGCAAACGATCCGATCGGTGCGCGGCACCATCGACGGTCTGGTCTTCGTCGCGATCGGCGAGGGCGCGGTGATGATACCCGTCTACATGCTGCTCGGCGTTCCGCATGCGCTGCTGTTTGGCGT
>CBFRWL010000251.1:0-3708 GCA_965727025.1 uncultured Sphingomonas sp. | reverse complement strand
TGGCACCGATGCCGCGCAGAAGCTCCGCCTGCTGCTCATTACGGACGATGTTCACGAGCGGGATCCCGTCGGCGCGGCAGATCTTCACCAGCATCTGGCCGAGATTGGAGGCAGCGGCGGTGTGAACCAGCGCAGAATAGCCTTCATGCCGCATGGTTTCGATAAAACCAAGAGCTGTCAGCGGGTTAATGAACATTGCTGCGCCTTCCGCGGTGCTCACCTCGGCGGGGAGGGCGGCACATTCCTTGGCAGGCTGCTTCCGGTATTGCGTATACATCCCGCCCGGGACGGCGGCGACCTTGCTGCCGATAAGATGCTGCGCTCCGTCACCGGCCGCGACAACGGTTCCGGCGCCTTCGTTGCCGACCGGCAAGGACAAGCCGAGCCGCTTGCTGGCAATGCCCAGATGACGCTCGTGGACGGTGGCGGTCATCGCGGGCTGGTGGGCGGTTCCCTGAACGCGCAGCGTCGAAAGATCGGCAGGCCCGAACATCAAGCCGAGATCGGAAGGGTTCAGCGGCGCTGCCTCGACTTCTACGATCACCTCGCCAGCGTCCGGGGGACCTACCGTCACCTCTTCCAAGCTGAGCCGGAGTTCTCCCGCCGCGCTGATCGTCGAGCGGAACTCCAGCCCTTTGTACGTCGCGCCCATCAGTTCTCTCCGTGTGAAGGTTACAATCTCAGGCCAAATCGCGGCCCCAGCCATGTCATCAGCAGGTAGCATCCGATCGTCACCAGGCAGCCGACAATGAGCGACGCCCAGAACGAAATCCCGTGCCGGAGCATCGCCGGGATCAGCAGAAACATCGGCAATGTCGGCAGCACATACCAGAACGTTGCTTCGGCATGCGCGGCCATGTTGGCGGCATCGGGCTTTTCCCGCCAAAGCCAGATCATGCCCAGCACCGAAATCAGGGGAAGCGAAGCGATCAGTGCTCCCAAGCCCGGATAGCGTTTGGCAACCTCGGAAACCGCTGCGACGATGATGCCGGAGAGCATGGCTTTGAGTGCGAGGTAGAGCATGCTCACCTTTGTGTGTCGCGCTTCGCCTTGTGAAGGCGTGAACTCAAGCGAAGGTTCATGATAAACTGACGAACCGGACAAAAAAAGGCGACCCGAAGGCCGCCTTTGATTTTGCCGATGATGATCGTTTTAGCGCTTCGAGAACTGGAAGCTGCGGCGGGCCTTCGCGCGGCCATATTTCTTGCGCTCGACCGTGCGGCTATCGCGCGTCAGGAAGCCTGCACGCTTGACCGGCGTGCGAAGCGTCGGCTCGTAACGGGTCAGCGCCTGGGCGATGCCATGCTTGACCGCACCCGCCTGACCGGAGAGACCGCCACCCTGCACGCTGGCCACCACATCATATTGGCCTTCGCGAGCCGCGATGACGAACGGCTGGTTGATGACCAGACGCAGCGTGGCGCGCGCGAAATAAATTTCCTGATCGCGGCCGTTTACGGTGATCTTGCCGGTGCCCGGCTTCAGCCAGACGCGGGCGACCGCATCCTTGCGGCGTCCAGTGGCATAGGCGCGGCCCTGCTTGTCGAGCTGCTGCTCGCGCAGTGGAGCTTCGGGCTGAGCCGGCGCGGGAGTGAAGCCGGCTTCCGGCGCCACGACAGCGCCCTGGGCGATCTGCCCGAGATCGGACAGCGACTGACGGGTATCGGAATCAGACATCAGGCACCCACCTTATTCTTGCGGTTCAGCGCCGCTACATCGAGGAACTCAGGATTCTGGGCGGTATGCGGATGCTCGCCACCCTTGTAGATACGAAGCGACCGCATCTGCGCCCGGCCAAGCGGCCCGCGCGGGATCATGCGCTCGACCGCCTTTTCCAGGACGCGCTCCGGGAAGCGCCCTTCGAGCACCTTGTCAGCGCGCGCTTCCTTGATGCCGCCGGCATAGCCGGTGTGGCGATAATAGATTTTCTGGATCGGCTTCTTGCCGGTGAAGCGAACTTTCTCGGCATTGATGACGATGACGTTGTCGCCGCAATCGACATGCGGCGTATAGCTCGGCTTATGCTTGCCGCGCAGGATATTGGCGATGATCGTCGCGACGCGGCCGACAACCAGCCCGTCGGCATCGATCAAATGCCATTTCTTTTCCACGTCGGCCGGCTTGACGGCCTTGGTGGTCTTGAGAAGCGCCTTCATGGAGCTCATGACCTCTTAAAGAATAAAGCGTGCGCTCCCTGCGGAGGCACGCGGACGCAGCGCTCATGCTTAAAGGGGGGGCGAAAGTCAAGCTTTTCGGCGTCCTTGAGAAGAGGTATTATAATACCGCGTGCTGCGCATGGTTATACTGAAGGCGAGCATCTAGGCTAGAATCCGTCCGGCATATCGATGGGTCCGATAAGCTCTCTGTAGCGCGCCAGTGCATAGCGGTCGGTCATGCCCGCGATGAAATCTCCTATGTGGCGGGCGCGCGCCGGCTCACCTTCAGGCAAGGCATCGCGCCAATGCCCCGGCAGCAATGAAGAGTCCGAAAGATAGGCTGCCGCCAGTCCGGCCACCACCGCGCCGGCCTGCGCGGAGATGCCGCGCTGGCGCGGATGGTGATAAAGCCGTTCGTACATGAAGCGCTTAAGCGCACGCTCCTCATTGGCCATCGCATCGGAGAAGGCGACCAGCGGTCGAGGTTGCCGGCGTACGTCGTCGATGTTCGCAGGGGCAGCCTCTGCGATCCGTCGTCGCGATTCCGCAATGACGTCATTGACCATGCGTCCAATCTGTTCGCGGATAAGTTCGCCGATCAGCCGATCCTGCACGACGGAAGGCCAGCGGCGGCTCACCGCGGCCCAGCCTTCGGCGACCAGCGGAGCCTCGACGACCTCGCCAAGCTCCAGCAAACCGGCGCGAAGCCCATCGTCAATGTCGTGATTGTCATAGGCGATATCGTCGGAAACCGCCGCAACCTGTGCCTCGAGCGAAGGCCATGTATCCAGCGCCAGCGGAAACAGCGCATCGACTTCGGCCAGCGCCCAGCTTGGATTTTCCACCGGTCCATTATGCTTGGCCAAACCCTCGAGCGTTTCCCACGTCAGGTTGAGCCCGGAGAAAGCAGGGTAGGGCGTCTCGATCGTGACCAATGTACGCAGCGTATGTGCGTTGTGATCGAATCCCCCGGCGCCGGCCATTGCTGCGTCGAGGGCATCTTCGCCGGCATGGCCGAAGGGAGGATGGCCGATATCGTGCGCGAGGCATAGAGCTTCGGTCAGGTCTTCGTTAAGTCCCAAGGCGCGTGCAATGGTGCGGCCGATCTGCGCGACTTCCAGGCTGTGGGTGAGGCGTACCCGGAAATGATCGCCGTCGGGCGCGACGAACACCTGGGTCTTGTGGCGCAGCCTGCGGAACGAAATCGAATGGATGATGCGATCGCGATCGCGCTGGAAATCGTCTCGCGGCCCCCGCGTTTCATCACTGCGCCCGGGATAGAGTCGGCCTCGGCTTTTGGCGGGATCGGCAGCATAGGGAGGGTAAAATGTCATTGCGGCGCCATGGGCGCTGGGTGATTGAAAGTCGAGCAAGGCTTTACATCATGACGACATGCCAACCATCTGACATTATCGCTGGGTGATCGGCCCCAACTTCATTGGCCGATCGGCTGCACGCTCTGTCCCGGAGAGCTGGTGAAGGGCGAGGTGCCGAATCCGCTGCCGGCGGCTTTATTCACGAAGCTCTGCGCCTCCTCATCGCTTTTGAACGG
>CBFRWL010000250.1:0-3715 GCA_965727025.1 uncultured Sphingomonas sp. | reverse complement strand
GCCAGCGCTTCGATGAAGCTGCTGGTGGCTGCCGAGAGGTAAGCGGACGGAGGGCGAACAGCGAAAATAGCCGCGTCAGCGGATCCCTCGCAATCGGGCAGCACGCGTACAAGCCGCCCGGAAGCGAGTTCGGCGCTCACGTCCCACAAGGATCGTAGCGCAATGCCTGCGCCGCGCAGGGCGAGCTCTCTCACCACTTCGCTCGAATTGGTCGCGACATAGCTTTCCACCGGGTGCGAAAATGAACGCCCGCCGCCTGTGAGTCGCCAGTGCGTCTGTTCCCGAGCCGCAAGCAATCGATGCTTCGCAAGATCCGATGGCTTGGCAGGCACTCCATAGCGGGCGCAATAGCTGGGCGCGGCGCAGAGCACGCGCCGGCTATCGGCCAGACGCTCCGCAACCAGCGGTCGATCGACCGCGTTTGTGATCCGAACGGCTATATCGACCCGGGTCTTGAGCAGATCGACATACTCGTCGGAAAGATCGAGTTGGGCCCTGACATCGGGGAAACGCTCAAGGAAATCGGCCAGTACCGGTGCGACATGCAATCTGCCGAAGGAGGTGGGCGCTGTTATGCGGAGTGTGCCGGCGGGCGCGTTTCGCAAGCCGACGACGCGCGCTTCCGCCGCTTCGATGGCAGCCAGTATTTCGACGACATCGGCATAGAAGCGTGCGCCCGTTTCGGTCAGTTCCATGCGGCGTGTTGATCGCCGGATCAGTTGGGCGCCCAGCCGCGCTTCGAGACGGGCCAGCCGCTTCGAAGCCATCGCCGGCGAAATATGCTTGGCGTGCGCTCCAGCCGATACGCTTCCATGCTCAACGATCCGAGCGAACAATTCGTAATCGGGATCGATCATTCATTCTTCTCAGGAAAAGCTCATTTGAAATTATATCTACTACCGGCACGATTTTCTACGGTCTAAAGGAAGGTCCAAGGAGACGGTTCGTGCGCATGCCCGCCGCAGATAGCAGGACACTTGCCAGGCGATCCGAAATCGTCGCGGCTCTCCGCGCGATCGTGCCCGGCGAAGGGGTGATCGACGATCCGGCAGAGCTGCGTCCCTACGAGTCGGACGGTCTGACCGCCTATCGGCAGCTGCCGATGGTCGTGGTGCTTCCCGAGACCACCGCGCAGGTTTCCGCCATCCTTGCCTGGTGTCACGCGAACGAGGTCAAGGTCGTGCCGCGAGGGGCCGGAACGTCGCTTTCGGGCGGGGCGCTGCCGCTTGAGGATGCGGTGCTGCTCGGCCTCGGCAAGTTCAACCGGGTCCTCGAGATCGATTATGCGGACAGGATCGCGGTCGTCCAGCCGGGCGTGACGAACCTGGCGGTCACGCGCGCCGTGGAGGATCGCGGCTTCTATTATGCGCCGGATCCGTCGAGCCAGATCGCCTGCACGATTGGCGGCAATGTGGCGGAAAATTCCGGCGGCGTGCATTGCCTCAAATATGGGCTGACCACGAACAACGTGCTGGCATGCGAAATCGTCTTGATGGATGGCGAAGTGCTCCGCATCGGGGGGCGGCATCTCGACCCTGCCGGGCTTGATCTTCTCGGCGTTGTCGTCGGCTCCGAAGGTCTTCTCGGTGTTGTCACGGAGGTGACCGTACGCATATTGCCGCGTCCCGAGACAGCGCGGGCGCTCCTCATCGGATTCGGCTCAGTCGAAGGCGCCGGGCAATGCGTCGCGGACGTCATCGCCGCCGGCATCATCCCGGCCGGGATGGAGATGATGGACCGCCCTGCAATCCACGCGGCAGAGGCCTTCGTCCAGGTGGGCTATCCCCTGGATGTGGAAGCCTTGCTGATCGTCGAGCTGGATGGCCCTGCCGCCGAGTGCGATCACCTTGTCGTCGAGGTCGAGCGGATCGCCTTCGCCAATGGCGCGGTCTCGGTGCGCACGTCCGTGGACGAGGCCGAGCGCATTGCCTTCTGGGCCGGCCGCAAGGCGGCTTTCCCCGCAGTGGGCCGCCTCTCCCCCGATTATTATTGCATGGACGGGACCATTCCCCGCCGCCGCCTGCCGGAGGTGCTGGAGCGGATGCGGACGCTCTCCCGGCAATATGGGCTCGAAGTGGCCAATGTATTTCACGCAGGTGACGGCAATCTGCATCCGCTGATCCTCTATGATGCCAATATTCCCGGCCAGCTCGAACAGGCGGAGGCGTTCGGAAATGATATCCTCCGTCTTTGCGTGGAGGTGGGCGGCGTCCTCACCGGAGAACATGGTGTCGGCGTCGAGAAGCGCGATCTGATGCCCGAGATGTTCTCGGAGGACGATCTCAAGCAGCAGCAGCGTCTGAAATGCGCGTTCGATGCCAAATCGCTGCTCAACCCGGGCAAGGTGTTCCCGCAGCTTCACCGGTGCGCGGAGCTCGGGCGGATGCATGTCCATCGTGGCGCCACGCCTTTTCCCGATCTGCCCCGTTTCTAGGATAGCGACGTGGCACTTCCGAACAGTGAGGCCGATGTGATCGCTGCTATCAGCGATGCCGTGGCGCGCAACGAACGCCTTGCGATCATGTCGGGCGGCAGCAAGTCCGCTGTGGGCGCGAATGTCGATGCCGCGCCGCTGTGTCTGGCTGGAATTGCGGGCGTCGTCGATTATGATCCCGCCGAGCTGGTCCTGACGGTTCAGCCGGGTACGCGCTTGCAGGACATCGAAACACTGCTGGCCTCCGAGCGGCAAATGCTTGCTTTCGAACCCTTCGATCATGGTCCGATTTTCGGGAAGGCTGCGGGTGCGGCGACGATCGGTGGCGTGGTCGCGGCGGCTGCTGCGGGTTCGCGTCGCCTTTCGGCCGGCGGCGCGCGTGATCATCTGCTTGGCCTTCGCGCCGTATCGGGACGCGCCGAGACCTTCGTGGCAGGGGCCAAGGTCGTCAAGAATGTCACCGGCTATGACCTGCCCAAGCTTGCGGCGAACAGCTGGGGCAGGCTGTTCGCCATCACCGAATTGACGCTGAAGGTCCTGCCGCGCCCCGAGATGGCGACGACCGTCGCCCTGAGCGGCCTCGATGCCGGCAAAGCCGTCGAGGTGATGGCGCGGGCGATGGGCAGCCAGGCGGATGTGGCTGCTGCTGCCCATCAGCCGTCGAGCCCCGGAAAGCCGGCGCTCACCTGTCTGCGGCTGGAGGGGTTCGCGCCATCGGTTGCGGCACGCTCGCGGCTGGTCGAGGCTCTCCTCGCGCCCCTAGGGCCGGTCACGCTGCTGGACGACGATGCGGCCAAGGCTTTCTGGTCGGACATGCAGACCTTGAGCCCGCTGGCAAGCGACGCGCCTCTGTGGCGGATCAATGTCCCGCCCAGCGCAAGTGCTCCGCTTGTCGGGGCGCTGGAAGCCGAGGGCGGGCAATGGTTGCTTGACTGGGCAGGCGGCCTGATATGGCTCGCCTTCGATGGAGATCCCGACCGCGTGCGCGCCGCAGCCGCGGCGGCCGGCGGCCACGCGATGCTGATGAGGGGCTCCGCTGGGTTGCGCAGCACTGTGCCGGCCTTTCATCCACCGGTGCCGGCTGTGGCCGCGCTCGAGGAGCGGGTGCGCCGCGCCTTCGATCCTGCGGGCGTGTTCGAGACGGGACGGTTCTGACATGCAGACCCGCTTTCAACCATCGGCTCTGCTCGATCCGGCGATGGCGTCGTCGGAAGCGGTGATCCGCAAATGCGTGCATTGCGGCTTCTGCACCGCGACCTGCCCGACCTATGTGCTGCTCGG
>CBFRWL010000249.1:0-3753 GCA_965727025.1 uncultured Sphingomonas sp. | reverse complement strand
ATCTTCGCGGCGCGCCAGCTCGTCAGCCATGGCCACATTCGCGTCAACGGCACCAAGTGCAACATCGCCTCGCGGCTCGTGAAGCCGGGTGACGAGATCACGCTGGGCGGCAAGGCGCAGGACATGGCGCTGGTTCTCGAAGCGCAGAGCCTGGCCGAGCGCGAGATCCCCGATTACATCGCTCCCGACGGCGCCGCGAAGGTGACCTTCACCCGCGTGCCGACGCTCGACGAGGTGCCTTATCCCGTGAAGATGGAACCCAATCTCGTCGTCGAATTCTATTCGCGCTGATCCCTGCGGATATCGGCGGACAAGAGGGCGGTCTTTCGGGGCCGCCCTTTTTCTTTGCGGGTGCTCTGAAGGCAAAAGTGTCAGCCTCTATCCGGTGCCACTTGCCGACATCATTGTTAATTGCCATGAGACGAAGGGGGCTGATGAGGAAGATGATGCCCCGACTCTTTTGCCTGCCTGCCTTGCTCTTGCTCGCTGGCGCCGCTTCGGCCCAACCCGCGGCCACACCGCTGATCTCCACCGAAACGCTCAAGGATGTGACCCGCACGCTTTCGGACGACAGCTTCGAAGGTCGGGCACCCGCCACGCCGGCCGAAGACAAGACCGTGGCCTATATTTCGGACCGGTTCGCCAAGGCGGGACTGAAGCCGGGCGGGACCGACGGCGGCTGGTACCAGCAGGTTCCACTGGTCGCGCTGACCCAATCGCCCGGCACCGTGCTGCATTTTCGTGGTGGAAAGACGCCGCTGGATTTCGCCTTCGGCAAGGACATGATGATCGAGACCTATCGGGTCCGCCCGCATGTCGAGGTCAAGGATAGCGACGTCGTCTTCGTCGGCTATGGCATCAACGCACCCGAGCGGGGCTGGAACGACTATGCCGGCGTCGATGTGAAGGGCAAGACGGTCGTTATTCTCGTCAATGACCCGGATTGGAAAACGCCGACGCTCAACGGCCCGTTCGAGGGCCGCGCCATGACCTATTATGGACGATGGACCTACAAATATGAGGAGGCGGCCCGGCAAGGCGCGGCAGCGGCGATCATCATTCACGATACCGAGCCGGCCGCCTATCCGTTCAGCGTGCTGGTCTCGTCCGGCACTGGACCGCAGCTCGAATTCGATGAGCCCGGCGGTCACATGGATCAATCGCAGGCGGTGGGGTGGATTACCACGCCTGCGGCCAAGCGCCTGTTCGCTGCCGCCGGCCAGAATTATGAAGCGCTGATCGAAGCGGCTGCGCACAAGGGTTTCCATCCCGTGCCGCTCGGGCTCAAAGCCTCCGTGGCGATCGACAACAGCATCCGCCGGCAAAGCTCGCGCAACGTGATCGGCGTGCTTCCGGGCGCCAAGCGGCCGAACGAATATATCGTCTATTCAGCGCACTGGGATCATCTGGGCCATTGCGAACCGATCAATGGCGACGACATCTGCAACGGCGCTGTCGACAACGCCAGCGGCGTGGCTGGCCTGGTTGCTCTCGCCGAAGCCTATCGGAAGCAGGGGCCGACCGACCGATCGATCCTGTTCATCGCGCTGACCGCGGAAGAATCGGGAACGCTGGGATCGGAATATTACGCCGCGCATCCCACCGTTCCGCTTCGCCAGATCGTCGGCGGCGTGAACATCGACAGCCTCAACGTGTTGGGCGCGACCCGAGATATCGTGCTGGTCGGCGGCGGCAAGTCGGAGCTTGAGGACTATCTCACCCGCGCCGCCAAGGCGCAGGGCCGCGTCGTGAAGCCCGAGCCGACCCCGGAGAAAGGCTATTATTACCGCTCCGACCATTTCAGTTTCGCGCGGCTGGGCGTGCCGATGCTGTACACCGATCCGGGCGAGGATCTCGTGAATGGCGGAATCGCGCGCGGCAAGGCGCTGCAGGCGGACTATGTCGACCACCGCTATCACAGCGCCAAGGACGAATATGATCCGAGCTGGGATTGGTCCGGCGCGGTTCAGGATCTCGAGCTCTGGTACGCCATCGGCCACACGCTGGCGGACAGCGATGCGTGGCCCAACTGGTATCCCAGCAGCGAATTTCGCGCCGTGCGGGACAAGTCGCGCGCCGGGAAGTAGCCGGCGCCGCTTGCGTCGTCATGCAGCAAGACTATGGGCGTGGTCATGAGCTTTGTCCGTCCCCCCGCCGAATGGGCGCCTCACGAAGCCGTGTGGATCGGCTTCCCCAGCCATCCCGACCTGTGGGAGGAGGATCTGGAGCCGGCACGGGCGGAAGTGATCGCCTTTGCGCGTGCCGTTCATGATGGTGGCCGTGGCGAGCAAGTGATCCTCGTCGCCGCGGATGAGGAGTCCGCCGCCCGCGCCCGCGCGCTGATCAATGGCGCGGCCGACGTGATCGTCGAGCCGTTTGGCGATATCTGGCTGCGCGATACCGCACCAATCATCGCACAAGGAATAGCCGGGCGTTGCGCCGTGGATTTCCGCTTCAATTTCTGGGGCGGCAAATATGATCTGCCGGGCGACGAGAGCGTCGGCACGCGCCTGGCAGCCCGGACCGGCTTCCCCACCCAGCATCGCGATTGGATCCTCGAGGGCGGCGCGATCGACGGCGATGGAACCGGGCTCGTCGTCACCACCGAACAATGCCTGCTCAATCCCAACCGCAACCCCGAACTGGATCGTCCGGCGATCGAGCAAAGGCTGGCCGAGCAGCTTGGGCTCTCGCGCGTGCTCTGGCTCGGCGAGGGATTGCTCAACGATCATACCGATGGCCATGTCGACAATCTCGCCCGCTTCGTGGGCGAGAAGCGGCTGCTGCTGCCGGTTTCGGCGGGGGATGATGATCCGAATGCTTCGGTCTACGCCGATGCCGCTGCTCGCGCGGTGAAGTTCGGGGTGGACGTGATCCCCTTCCCCTCGCCCGGCCGGGTGCTGCGCGATGACGAGATCGTGCCCGCTTCCTATATGAACTTCTATATCGGCAATGCTGCCGTGGTGATGCCGACCTATGAGGGCGCTGCAAATGAGGAGGCGGCGATCGAAAGCTTGCAGGAACTCTTTCCCGGCCGAACGGTCGTTGGGGTTCCCGCCGACGCGGTGTTGACCGGTGGCGGCAGCTTCCATTGCATCAGCCAGCAGATACCCAAAGGGAGCAGCGAATGACCGAGATTACCGTCGCCGCGCTCCAGCTCGCCTTCAGCGACGACATCGAAGACAATATCGCCCGCGTTTCCGAACTGGTCCGTGAGGCGGCAGCCAAGGGCGCGCACGTCGTGCTACCGCCCGAGCTGTTCGAGGGCTGGTATTTCTGCCGCAACGAGGATGAAGGCCTGTTCACGCGTGCCAAGCCAGTGGGCGAGCACAGGGCCGTGCGGGCGATGCAGTCGCTGGCCTCGGAACTGGGCATCCATATTCCGACCAGCTTCTTCGAAGCCGATGGTCCGCATTATTATAACAGCCTCGCGATGATCGACGACAAAGGATCGATCATGGGAGTCTATCGTAAAAGCCACATTCCGGACGGCCCCGGCTATGAGGAAAAATTCTATTTCCGGCCGGGCAATAGCGGCTTCAAGGTGTGGCCCACCCAGCGCGCGACGCTTGGCGTCGGCGTGTGCTGGGACCAATGGTATCCGGAAACGGCGCGCTCATTGATGCTGTTGGGCGCCGAAATCCTGTTCTTCCCAACCGCGATCGGCAGCGAGCCGCACGATCCCGGCCTCGACACGAGCCGCATGTGGCAGCGCGCGATGATCGGCCATGCCGTCTCGAACGTGGTGCCCGT
>CBFRWL010000248.1:0-3765 GCA_965727025.1 uncultured Sphingomonas sp. | reverse complement strand
CCGAAACTGACGCTCTCGGGAATCGCGCCGGGCCGGTCAGCCGCGGTGCCGGGCGCAGCGAGTTCGTCGCCGGTGCCGACTATCGCCACGCGCGGCCGAACCGCCACCGTCACGCGGGCGACATCTGATGCGGCGGCCGCAATCATGGCCTGAGGGGAGAGACGGGTGCCGCGATCGAGCAGCAGCGTGCCGGCGACAAAGTCGCTGGCCGTGGCACGAACATGCCATGCCGGGCCGTAGCCGGCCGTGAACCTGACGTTGCCGCCCTCGCGGATCGCGTGCTCCTGCACGATGCAGCGGTCCGTCCCGGCAGGCATCGGCGCACCGGTGAAGATGCGCACCGCCTCACCGGCGCTCACAATGCCGGGAAAGCCCAGCCCGGCACGGGACTCTCCCGCCACCCGCAGCAATTGATCCGGAGCGGTGGTCGCGTCGCGCACCGCATAACCGTCCATCGCCGCGGTTGGCTGGCTGGGTGAATCCTGCCGTGCGTATAGCGGCTCCGCCAGCACACGGCCGGCTGCATCGGCCAGCGGCACGGTTTCGGTGCCCAGCAGGGCTTCGACGCCCGGCAGGCGCGCCACTGCCTCGTCGAAGCCAATCGGTGCTGCGCCCATCAGCCCGACCTTGTTCCGAGCCATCCGCCAGCGCTGACCCGATGGGTCATGGCGAAGCGGGGTGCGCGCAATTCCGCCATGGCTGACAGGTCAGCCGCCGATCGAGGCGAGATGCGGCGTGGCGCCGCTATTGCCATCGTGCAGGCGGTGCGATGGTGCCTTGCGCGCGGTGAGCGCGATGATCCGCTCGACCAGTTCGTCCATCTGCGCATCATCCTGGAGGAGCGGGCGCAGGTCGAGTCCGCCATCGCCGAACAGGCACAAATGCAGCTTGCCCTCGGCCGACAGGCGGAGCCGGTTGCAGGTAGCGCAGAAATCCTGCGCATAGGGGGCGATGATGCCGATCCGTCCCCTGGCGTCGGAATGGGCGAATTCCACGGCCGGGCCTGCTCCCGGCGCGCGCGCCACGCGTGTCCATCCTGCCCGCGCCAGGGCGTCGATCACGGTTTGACCGGGTAGATGATGGGCCTGGAAGAAAGGCGCATTGTCATTCGTGCGCATCACTTCGATAAAACGCAGCGACAGGTCATGGTCACGAACGAAGGCGATGATCGCCTCCAACTCGTCATCGTTGACGCCCCGCATCAGCACCGCGTTCAGCTTGATCGGATCGAACCCCGCGGCCCGGGCCGCTTCCACGCCACGCAGCACCTCGTCGAGCCGGTCATGGCCGGTGATCGCCGCGAAGCGAGCAGGATCGAGCGAATCGATGCTGACGTTGATGGCGCTTACGCCAGCTGCTCGCCATTCCGCAGCATGATCGGCCAGGCGATAGCCGTTGGTGGTCATCGCCACGCGGCGAATGCCCGGCACCGCCGCTACGCGCCGGGCAATTTCGGTGAATTCGGCGCGCAATGTGGGTTCCCCACCCGTCAGCCGAACCTTCCACAGACCGAGCCGGGCGAAGGCCGTCACCGCCCGCACGATCTCGTCAGGCGACAGATCGGGCGTCCGTCCCGCCGCCTTGCGATAGCCATTGGGCAAGCAATAGGTGCAGCGGAAATTGCAGACATCCGTCAGCGACAGCCGCAGATATTCAAAGCTACGGCCACTGGGATCTGTCAGGCGACCGGATGCCGCCTGCGCCGAACTATCGGAGGGCGCAATTTTCACGGCATGGCGTTCCTGGTCAACGGACAGATCCCCAACTGCATTTTTGCGTCTGATCATTACCAATTCTCAGACGTTGCTCACTCCACTTCGGCGGTTTGGTGCCCGACAATCCTGCTGCTCAGGCGCCGGACATTCACGGGGATGGCGGTCATCCGTGGGATGGCGTTGACGCGCTGATAGAATTCATCGGCGACGATGAGGGCGCCGATGGAGACCCCGCCATCCTCGTCCATCTCACCGGTGGCCGGACCAAAGCCGTGCGGGATCGAGATCACGCCCGGACGCATCGTCTCGTCCGCCTCGGCGATCGCGGTGATCTTGCCGACATCGGATTCGAGTTCGATGTGATCGCCATTCTCTATGCCCAGCTCAGCCATGTCGGCCGGATGGATGTAGGCCGGATTGAACTTCGCCCTCGCCCGGACGCTCGGCATGCCGATCGTGCCGACGCTGTTGAACATGTGGCGCATCCGGCGGGAGCTGACGAGGTGGGTGAACTTCCTGCCCTTGCTGACGATGTTGTCCGGCGTGATGGCATAGGCCAGCGCCTCCTCGAGCTCGCCCCTCACGTCGGCGGGCATCACGTCGAATTTGGCCGTGCCTTCCGGGCGAGGCGCCGCCACCCGTTCGGACGCGAACGGGAAGGAGTTGCCGCTCGGATATTGCTTCATCTCGTCGAGCTTCACGCGGCCGTCGGCGGCGCGAATGGCGAGCAGGTCGTCGGTGGTCACCGTGTCGAGGTCGATCTTGGTCGTGTGATTGTATTCGATCTCCAGCCCGAACCGCTTGGCGATGCCGGTATAGACCTGCCAGTCCTCGACCAGCTCGGACCCCGCGGGCGGCGGCACGGCGGCCGGCGTATACTGGATCCAGTTGATGTTGGTGAAGACGATGGTGGGAATGGTCAGCGGCAGGTCCGCGCGCTCGTAGGGCATTTTCGGCGGCAATATGTAATCGCAATATTGCGAGGTCTGGTGCATGAACGGGTCGATCATCACCGAGAGTTCCAGCGATTTCATCGCCTCGACGACCTTCTTCTGGCCCGGAATGGCAATGACCGGGTTGCCGCCCTGGATCAGCAGGCCGCGGATCTGCCCCTTGCCCGGGGTGAGGATCTCGTCGGGAAGCGTTCCGCTCATTTCCTCGCGGTTGAGCAGCGTTCCCACGCCGCGGATGCGGCTCGGCGGGACATGCTCCCAGGTGCGCGAAGGCGGGATCACTTCCGGATAGATCGGCGCCTCGGGGCTGAGCATCTCGACGAGCGTGGTGTCCCCCTCGCGCAGGAAACGTCCGCAGACGACGTTCAGAGCGTCTGCCAGGTGCTGGGCCACGTTCGAGTGCGGCCCGAAATTGTTGCCCGTGCCCGTCGAAACCGGCCCGCGCTTTGAATCCCGCGCGAACATCTCGGTGGCAGCGCGCAGCTGGCCTTCGGGCAACCCGGCGCGGTACGTCACCATCTCCTCGTTAAATGGCTCGACCGCCTCGCGCAGCGCGGCCATGCCCTCGGGGCCGACATAGCGCTCGCAGAACTCCTTGTCCTCCCAGCCTTCGGCGAGGATCATGCGGATCATGCCCGCGGCGATCGTCGCGTCGTGCCCCGGGATCGGCTGGAGGTGGATGTCGGCATAGCGCGCGGTTTCGGTCAGCCGGGGATCGATGACGATGAGCTTCATGCCCCGCGCCCGCGCCGCCTTCATCGTGCGGACCGGGTCTGACATCAGGAAGTTGAGCGATGCGTGCGAGATCAGCGGATTGCTCCCGAAGACCATCATCACATCGGCGGTATCGAAGCGCTGCGGGCCGGCCGCCCAGAAGCCCATGCGCTCATAGGTAATCATCTTGGCCGACTGGTCGAGCGTATTGGTGGTGAAGAAGTGCCGCGATCCCAGCGCCTGCATGAACGGCAAGTGGATCGAGAAGGCGGCGGAGTTGAAGTTCGCGCCGTTGCCGATGAACAGGCCGAGCGCCTCGGGACCGTCGCGGTCGATGATCACCTTCATCTTCTCGGCAATCTCATCGAGCGCCTGCTCGATCG
>CBFRWL010000247.1:0-3785 GCA_965727025.1 uncultured Sphingomonas sp. | reverse complement strand
TGAGCAAGTCGCCCGACGCAGGTGAGCTGCATCATGGCCGAAAGGCTTTGATTGACGACCGTAACCCGTTACCGTTCCGCGTTTGGAGATTATGAGGCGGGTAGCGAGTGATGAGCCGCGAGCCCAGATGAAAAAATGCATGAGAATATAGATACCCTCACGGCCATGGATGGCATTCTAATCGCCCTGTACGACGCCATTCAAACATCTGGACTATGGACCGAAGCGTTGGAACAGCTTCGAATTGTAATGCGCTCGAACAGCGTATGCCTGCGGCTTGCGAAAAAAGGCGATCGGCCGCGCGAATATCTCTTTGCTGCCGGCCCGATGGTCAACACGGACTCGATCCACGAGTGGGAGCGCCGAAACATGGGCGAACTCGGGCCAGTTCCGCTCGCGCCGGGCGAACATTGCATCGTCGACTGGTCCGATCATCGCGATGATCCCGATCTCGCGGAGATGCTCGACCGATACGACACGCGGCATATGTTGACCATGTGTATCGACAAGTTCGGTGACATCGATTGCTTCCTCAACTGCGATCGCGGGGCGGCGCAGCCCGATTTCACCGCGACGGACGTGAGCCTTTTCAGAATGGCGAGCGGTCATTTCAGTCGCGCGATGCGGTTGCGCCGGACACTCGCGAGCTATCATGTGCTGAATGAGTTCAAGTCGGAGGCTCTCGACCGATTGTCGACCGCCGCGTTCATCCTGTCTCCGATAGGGGAGGTCCGCCCGCTTAACAGCTCAGCGGAGATGCTGGTCGAGGCCAAAACCTGTTTCGTCCTGAAAGGTGACAAGCTGCACGCCGTGGATTCCCGCGCTGATCGCAAGCTTCAGGCCGCGATCGCGGTCATGATCAGCGCCGAGGCGAAAAGACCGCCGGAAATTCTCTCGATCGCCGAACCGGATAGCGATCGAATACATAATCTGCTGATCGTCGGTGCTCCCACGACATCGTTGCTAACGGGTGGCCCCGAGACATGCATCCTCATGTTCATTCGAAAAGACTTCGTCTTGGACGATGAAGACAGCGAGTTGCTCCAGACGGTATTCTCGCTCACGCCGGCCGAAACGAATGTCGCAATCGGACTCGCCAACGGCAAGCATCTGGACGAAATCTGCGTGAGCCTCGGCATAAAGAAAAGCACGGTCCGTGCCCACCTGCGTTCGATCTTTCTGAAAATGGGCTTGAGCCGCCAGGTCGACATGGTCCACGCGCTTTCGAACAGCGTCATCCCGCTCGGACGGTCCACTCGATCTTTCGGATCGCGCGAAATTGCCGATATTCTCTACGAGCGATCGGCCTCGTTCCATCGCTGACCCTGCTTCGCGCGCCAGACGGTGGCACTGTCCGGCGTCACAACAGGATGTCTCCGGGCTCGCCGCCCAACAGGAGATCGCCGAAAATGCGGCCATAGGCACGATGGTTTGCAGCGGCATGCTGCCGGCCGGTCCGCATATTGTTCAATATCCGATCGACTTTCTGGCGTGCCGCAGGAGGGAGCGCGGTCGCATGCGTTCCGATCTGCTCGGCGAGCTGAACGCATTTGTCCGCCGCCTGCGCGCTTTGGAAGCGGAAAAGATGGCGGCTCGCGATTGGCGGCATCTCTCGTGCCAACGCGTGCTG
Source organism: uncultured Sphingomonas sp. (assembly GCA_965727025.1). Classification (GTDB taxonomy): domain Bacteria; phylum Pseudomonadota; class Alphaproteobacteria; order Sphingomonadales; family Sphingomonadaceae; genus CANJQJ01. The sequence goes on along the minus strand of CBFRWL010000247.1, from coordinate 2,155 downwards.
TTCCATTGCGGCGAAATTGGCGGACATAACCGCCTTCAACGCCGCGATTTCAGCCTGTGCAGCGGCAACCAAGAGTAATACATCAGGATCGCGGCGCAAGGCTGCGTTTTCCCGCTCCTCGGTTAGTATTTCCACCAGATATTCGAGCGAACCGATCTGTCCGTTGGTGATACAACGCATGAAAACAAGGTTGAACGGCATTCGGAAGAGCGGACCGTCATTCACGGATGCCCCGGGGTTGTTCCCGTGAAATCCATCTAAATGGCTATGCGTCCGATACTCGGGCACGAAGGCATCCGTCACCACGATATCGTGGCTCCCTGTGGCAGCCAGTCCGCCGCCAGTATGCCATGTATCGACGATCCGGGCGTCCGAACGCGGCAGCAGGAAAGAGTGAAAACGGGAGGGATCACCATCGACGAAGCCGCCAAGGAACGTCCAGGGGCAATGGTCGCAGCCACTGGAATATGACCAGCGCCCGCTCAGCAGAAATCCGCCGGGAACGGTGCGCGCGTTACCGCCCGGCATATAAGGGGAGGAAATAAGCAGCGAACTGTCCGTCGCCCAGACGTCACTCGCCGCGCGATCGTCGTACAGGCCAAGATGATAGGCATGGACCCCCAGCACGCCGTATACCCAGGCGACCGACATGTCGCCATGCGCCAAGGTCATCTGGATGTCGGCGAAGGTCTGCTGACCCAATTCATAGCCGCCCCAGCGTCTGGGCTGGATGACGCGGAACAGTCCCGCCGAGACCATGCGGGCGATCGTGTCCCCGGACACACGCCGCTCGCGCTCGTCTTCGGCAGCGCGCTCTCGCAGCAGGGGCACCAGCTCCCGCGCAGTCGCCGTCAGCTCCGCGGCCGTCGGGTGTACCTCGTCGGCTGCGATTGACCGATCAGCGTCGTGCAACATGTGTCATAGCTTCGATCAACCCTTCCAGGCGGCTTGGTCACGGCCTGCCTCTGGCTCTCATCTCCGCCGATATCGATCCTGTCATCATTATCTCGGCCTAGTTCATTGGGAGGATGCAAACGTTTGAACTTCGGTCAATCGACGCCGGGAACGATAAATATGGGGGAGACAAGACATGACCGAATCCTTCCTTTTTGGCAAATCGGCGCGCACCTGTATCGGCATGGGCATACTGTTAGCGGAAACCTTGCTGGCGACGAGTGGCGCGCTGGCCGCTGAACAGGGCGACGCCCCGCTCTCCGCCTCGGAAACGGCAAGCGACATCATCGTCACGGCCCGTCGTCGCGAAGAGCGGCTGGACAGGGTGCCGATCTCGGTCAGCGTCGTCAGTGACGATACCATCCGCCGCCAGAACCTGACGAGCGTGCAGGACATCCAGTATTTGACGCCGTCGCTCAATGTCAGCACCAACACTGCGCGTAGCTCCAACAACTATACCCTGCGCGGACAGGGTACCACTTACGGCACCGATCCATCGGTGGTCGCCTATTTCTCCGAAGTGCCCGTTCCGGGCGGAGGCAATGGAAACGGCGCCCTGTTTGACTTGGGCGGCGTGCAGGTCCTGAACGGCCCACAAGGTACTTTGTTCGGCCGCAATTCGGTGGGCGGCGCGATCCTGTTCTCGCCGGCCAAGCCAACCAATCGTATCGAAGGCATGGTTCGCGCCGGCTACGGCAACTACAATAATTTCCAGCAGGAGGCGATGATCAACGTGCCGCTCGTTGAGGATACGCTGCTCTTGCGCGCCGGCATCTGGCATCGCCAGCGCGACGGGTTCACCCGCGACGTCGTCTCAGGCCGGCGCTATGACAACATCAATGCGACCGCTGGACGCATCTCGCTCCTGTTCAAGCCGGGCGGTGATTTCGAGAATCTCTTCATATTCAACTATAGCGAGAACCAGGAACATGGCACTGGCACGGCCATATCGCTGGTGAATCCTGCCGGGCTGGCCGGGCAGCTATTTCCAACCCTGCCCCAGATCGCCGCGGAGCAGGCCGCGCGCGGTCCGCGCCGAATCTCGCAAACGCCTGGTGTGTCGGACCATCAGCTGATGCTGCAGTTCATCAACACGACCACCGCCACCCTGGTTCCCGGCGTCGCGGTCAAAAACATCGTGAGCTTCACGAAATTCCGGTCCAACGTGCGCTCGGACGTCAGCGGAACGCCGCTGCCTATC
>CBFRWL010000246.1:0-3788 GCA_965727025.1 uncultured Sphingomonas sp. | reverse complement strand
TCGAGATTGGCGCTCTTGGCCAGCGCGCGAAGGCGCTCGATCTGCGCTGTCTCGCGCCCCGGATCGGCCGGCGGGAGCCCGGCCGAGGCCTTGTAGCGGCCGACCGACTGGGTGATCTTGAAGCGTTCGGCGAGCAGGAACACCAGCGCCGCATCGATATTGTCGATGCTCTCTCGAAAGCTCTCCAGCGTCGCGTCCGTCATCAATCGTCCTTATCTTGGGCTCACTACCGGCCCAATATCCCCCTTCTGTTGCCGGATCGACGCGGACGCAAGTGCATGTGCTTGCCTTTGCGCGCGCGAAGGGCCAGATGCAGCCCCGTCATGACCGCCAAAGTCGTCCCGCTTCACCGCGCCACTGCGCCTTCGCTCGATCCGATGATCGCGCTGGTCGCCGCCGATCTCAATCAGGTCAACAGCGTCATCCTCACGCGCATGCAGAGCGAGGTGCCGCTGATCCCCGAACTGGCCGGCCATCTCATCGCCGGGGGCGGCAAGCGGATGCGCCCGATGCTGACCCTCGCTTGCGCGCGACTGCTGGAATATGGCGGCGCCCGCCATCACGGCCTGGCGGCCGCGGTCGAGTTCATCCATACCGCGACGCTGCTCCACGACGACGTTGTCGATGGCTCGGGTTTGCGGCGCGGGCGGCGCACGGCCAACATCATCTGGGGCAATCCCGCCAGCGTGCTGGTCGGCGATTTCCTGTTCTCGCGCGCATTCGAGCTGATGGTCGAGGATGGGTCGCTGCGCGTGCTCAAGATCCTCTCCAACGCGTCTGCGGTGATCGCCGAGGGCGAGGTCAACCAGCTCACGGCGCAGCGCCGGATCGAGACCGGCGAGGAACGCTATCTCGATATCATCGGCGCCAAGACTGCGGCCCTGTTCGCTGCCGCCTGCCGGATCGCGGCGGTGGTGGCGGAGCGCAGCGAAACAGTCGAGCTGGCGCTCGACGCTTATGGCCGCAATCTGGGCATCGCGTTTCAACTCGTCGACGACGCGATCGATTATGTCTCGGACGGCGCCACCATGGGCAAGGATTCTGGCGACGATTTCCGCGACGGCAAGGTGACGCTGCCGGTGATCCTCGCTTATGCCCGCGGCGGCAGCGACGACAAAAGGTTCTGGCGCGCTGCCATCGAAGGCCACCGGATCTCGGACGAGGATCTGGCCCATGCCGTGGACCTGCTGCGCGAAACGGGCGCGATCAACGATACGCTCGAACGCGCCCGCCATTATGGCCAGCGGGCGATCGACGCACTGGGCGGCATCGGCGGCGGCCCGGCCAAGGCCGCCTTGGTCGAGGCCGTCGAGTTCGCGATAGCGCGGGCATATTAGAGGAGCGGGCGATGGCCATCAAAGCGATCGATCATGTCAATATTCGGACTGCCAAGCTGGCCGAGTCGATTGCCTTCTACCGCGACGCGCTGGGCATGGATGTGCAGCCCGGGCCGGGCGAGAAGGACATGGATCGCTTCGCCTGGGTCTATGCGGGCGACGGACGACCGGTCGTGCATCTCAACATCGCGGACGACAGCAGCGACTTCCTCGGCGAGGGCCGGGATTGGGAAGGGGTCTCCGGATCCGCGCGCGTGCATCATGTCGCGTTCGATTGCGACGAATATGATGCCTTCAGGGCGCGCCTGGAAGCGTCCAGCTTCGCGCTCAGATTTAACGAGGTAGCCGTGATCGATCTCCGGCAGATCTTCGTGCACGATCCGAACGACATCCTGGTCGAGCTCAATTTCCGATAAGCAGGGACGTGGAGCGCGAACTCCCCGTCCTTTCCGTTCTTGGCGCATTGCGCGGGGCGCTGATCGACGGCAGCAGCGCGGTGCTCGTCGCCCCGCCCGGCGCGGGTAAGACAACCGCCATCGCGCCGGCCTTGCTCGAAGAAGCCTGGTGTGCCGGCCAGATCCTGCTGCTCAGCCCACGCCGCCTGGCTGCCCGCGCGGCGGCCGAGCGGATGGCGCAGCTTGCGGGCGAGCCGGTCGGGCGGACAATCGGCTACGCCACCCGGCTCGACAGCAAGCAATCGCCCGCGACGCGGGTGCTGGTGATGACCGAGGGCATCTTCATCAACCGGATTCAGGCCGACCCGGAGCTGACCGGCGTTTCCGCCGTGCTGTTCGATGAAGTCCACGAACGCAGCCTCGACAGCGATTTCGGCATCGCGCTCGCGCTCGACGCGCAGGCGGGGCTGCGGCCAGACCTACGGCTGGTGGCGATGTCGGCGACGCTCGACGGTGGGCGCTTCTCGCGTCTGATGAACGATGCGCCGGTGATCGAGAGCGCGGGCCGCAGCCATCCGCTCGCGCTGCGCTATCTCGGCCGCAGGAGCGAGCAGCGCGTGGAAGATGCCGTGGCAGCCGCAATCCGGACCGCGCTTACCGAAGAGCGGGAGGGCGGGCTGCTCGCTTTCCTTCCGGGCGTGGCGGAAATCGAACGGGTTGCGGAACGGCTGGAGGGCCTGCCGCCGAACATTGCGCTGCATCGCCTGCACGGCTCGCTCGATCCCGCCGAACAGCGCGCCGCGATCGCGCCCGCTCCGCCCGGCAAGCGCAAGCTTGTGCTCGCCACCTCGATCGCGGAAACGAGTCTGACGCTGGATGGGGTGCGGATCGTGATCGACAGCGGCCTTGCCCGCCGTCCGCGCTATGATCGTGCAGCAGGCGTCACCCGGCTCGTCACCGAGCGCGCCAGCCAGGCCGCCATCACTCAGCGCGCCGGCCGCGCCGCGCGACAGATGCCGGGCGTGGCCTATCGGCTTTGGGAAGAGGCGGCGACGGCGGGCCTGCCGCCGTTCGATCCGCCGGAGATCATGGAGGCGGACCTTTCGGCGCTGATGCTCGATTGCGCTCTATGGGGCGTGGCCGATCCCGCCAGCCTGCGCTGGATCGATGCGCCGCCCGCCGCCGGACTGGCCGAGGCACGCACGCGCCTGCTGGCGCTGGGTGCGATCGATGAGGATGGCCGCCCCACCGCGCACGGCCATGCGATCGCGAAGCTACCGCTGCCGCCGCGCCTTGCCCACATGCTGATCGCGGCGGGGGAGCGCGGTTGGGGCATGCTCGCCGCCGAAGCCGCCGTGCTGCTGACCGAGCGCGGGTTGGGCGGCAACGATGCCGATCTCGAAACGCGGCTGCGGCGCTGGCGCGGCGAGCGGGGCAAGCGTGCTGAGGCGGCACGAGGGCTGGCGCGCCGCTGGGCCACGCTGGCTTCCGCCGGCCAGTCATCGGCCGACGATCATCTCGGTGCCTGCGTCGCGCTCGGATATCCGGATCGCCTTGCCAGGCGGCGCGGTGCTGACGGAGCTGACTGGATTTCGGTGGGAGGGCGCGGGTTCAAGCTCGATCCGCTCTCGCCGCTCGCCCGCGAGCCCTGGCTGGCCGTCGCCGAGACGCAGGGCATGGCCGCCGGCGCGCGCATCCTCGCCGCCGCACCGATCGCGGAGGCCGATGTCGAAGCTTTGTTCGGGGAGCGGATTGTACCGCGCACCAGCGTCGGCTTCGATCCGGCGACCGGCGCGATTTCGGCGGTTCGTGAGCGTCGCCTCGGCGCAATCGTCTTGTCGCGTGGTCCAGCCGACGCGATCGATCGCGAAGCATTGGCCGCGGCGCTGATGGAAGGCGTGCGGACCCACGGTCTTGCGCTGCTGCCCTGGGGCGAAGCGACGATCGCGCTGCGCCAGCGCGCCGTCTTCGCCGGGATCGATCTTTCCGATCAAAGGCTGGTCTCGGATCTCGACCTGTGGCTGGCGCCGCTGCTCGCGGGAAAGCGACGGCTCTC
>CBFRWL010000245.1:0-3805 GCA_965727025.1 uncultured Sphingomonas sp. | reverse complement strand
TTCGGCGCTCTCAAGGGCCTGGTGGTGGCGACGCTTGGCTATCTCCTGCTCAATCTCGCGCACGACACGGTGTTCGGCGGAGACAGCAAGCGGCCTCAGTGGATCGCCCAGTCGCGTAGCCATATGCTGCTCGATGCCAGCAGCCGGGCGATCGTCGATTTCGTCGAAGCACGCCGCCACCATCGGCCGGAAAAGGACGAACCCGGCAACGCGGTCTCGACCTGAGGCGCGAGCCACCCTACATCGGCGGCATGTCGGCTGCGCTTTACAACAGCACCATCCTTCGTCTCGCGACGTCCATCCCGCATCAGGCGCGGCTGGCAGACGCGCAGGGCACCGCCGAGCGGCGCTCGCCGATCTGCGGGAGCCGCGTCACGGTCGACGTCAAGCTCGACGCCGAAGGGCGCGTGGCGAGCCTGGGCCAGGAGGTGCGGGCCTGTGCGCTGGGGCAGGCATCGGCGGCGCTGATGGGCGAGCATGCGATCGGGCGAACCCTCAACGAGCTTGAACAAGCACGCGACGCGCTCACGCAATTCCTCGCCGGAGAACGCGACGACCCGGGCGAATGGCCAGGCCTCGAGATTTTCGTGCCGGCGCGGCCTCATAGCGCGCGCCATCCTTCGATCCGGCTCGCATTCGAGGCGGTCGCGGAAGCGGCGCGCGCCGCCTCTGTCGCGGCCGCCGCGTGAACGGCGCCGACCAGACTGTTTTCATGCTGCGCGAAGGCGTGCTCCTGTTCGGAGCCGCGTTGGCCTTCGTGCTTCTCTTCCGCCGTTTCGGGCTGGGTGCGACGCTGGGCTACCTTGTGGCGGGCGCGATGCTCGGCCCGCATGGCTTCCATCTCGTCGGTGGCGCATCGGACAAGCTCGATTTCGCCGAGCTCGGCATCGTCCTGTTGCTGTTCCTGGTGGGGCTGGAACTGAACCCGTCGCGCCTGTGGCGGCTCAAACATGACATTTTCGGGCTTGGTCTTGCCCAGGTCGCCTTGTGCGGGCTCGTGCTGGCGCTGATGATCTTCGTTGCCACCGGCTTCAGCACCGGCGCGGCCATCGCGCTCGGGCTGCCATTGGCACTGTCCTCGACCGCGCAGGTGTTGCCGATGCTGCGATCGAGCGGGCGGCTCAACACGCCCTATGGCGAGCGCGCCTTCTCGATGCTCCTGTTCCAGGATCTTTCGATCGTGCCGCTGATCACGATCGTCGCGGCACTCTCGCGTTCTCCGGCCGATCCTTCGGCACCCCCTGGTTACGTGCTCGCGCTCTACACGGTCGGTGCGATTGCAGGTCTGGTGCTTGCGGGCCGCTATATTCTCAATCCGCTGTTCCGCCTCATTGGGGGCCTGGGTGAGCGTGAACTGTTCGTGGCGGCGGGGCTGTTCACCGTCATCGCGGCCGCTGCGGTGATGGAAAGCCTGCATCTCTCGCCTGCGCTGGGCGCGTTCGTCGCGGGCGTCATGCTCGCGGATTCGCCATACCGGCATGAGCTTGAGACGGATGTCGAACCGTTTCGCGCAATCCTGCTCGGCCTTTTCTTCCTTGCGGTCGGCATGGTGCTCGATTTGCAGGCGATTGCCGCGCGCCCACTCTTCGTGATCGGCATCGCGCTGTCAGTGGTGATGATCAAGGCTATCCTGATCTTCGGCCTCGCGCGGCTTTTCGGCTCGGGCAATCGCGAGGCGCTTGGCCTCGGCCTGTTGCTGAGCCAGGGGGGCGAATTCGGCTTCGTGCTGTTCGCGCAGGCGCAAGCCGCCCAGCTGATCGCGCCCGAGGCGGCGAGCCTGTTCGGTGCGGTAGTGACCCTTTCGATGGTGACCACCCCGTTTCTGATGATGGTGGCGAGCCGTTACGTCCGGCCCATGCAGAAAGACGTCGCGCGGGATGGCCCCGACGGAGCCGGCCGCGCCAGCGCGATCGTGGTCGGTTATGGCCGCTTCGGCCAGACCGTCGCCCAGATGCTTGCCGCCAAGGGCGTGGCACTCACTCTGATCGATTCCAAGCCGAAGCAGATCGACATCTCCGAGGAGTTTGGCACCAAGGTCTATTATGGCGATGGCACCCGCGTCGATCTGCTCCGGCAGGCAGGTGCCGAGGATGCCCGGATGATCCTGTTCTGCATCGACGACGCGGAGTTCGATGCGATCCGGATGGAGCCGATCCTTGAAGCCTTCCCGCAGGCGGCTATGTTCGTGCGCGTGTTCGATCGGCGCCAGCTGATGGCGCTCGGCGATCTGGATTTGCGCGGCACGGTGCGTGAGATCTTCGAATCGGCGGTGTGCATGGGGCGTCAGGCGCTTGGCGCGCTCGGCTTCAACGAACAGGATATTGCCTGGGTCGAGGAGGAATATCGCCGGCGGGACCTCGACCGGCTCGATCGCCAAACCGCCTCCGGCGATCTGCATGCGGGCGAGGAGATGATGTTCCGGCCGAACCAGAAGCCGGCGAAGCAGGGGGAGACGGCATGAAGCAGAACAAAAGCCTGGTTGCGCTGGCCGCCTTGTCGGGCGGTCTGGCTGTGGCGGCGGGCGCGTTCGGCGCGCATGGCGCATCCGGGGCGGCAGTCGGCTGGCTGCGCACGGGCGCCGAGTATCAGCTCATTCACGCGATTGCGGCGATGTCGGCCCTGTCCCTGCCGCGGGGGCGTTTGGCGGCTATCCTTTTCCTCGTGGGCAGCTTGCTGTTCGCAGGCTCGCTCTATGCCATGGCGCTGGGTGCGCCGCATCGCTGGGGCATCGTGACGCCGATCGGGGGCGCGAGCTTCATCATCGGCTGGGTCGTGCTGGCGCTCGCTGCGTTGCGCTGAGCCAGCGCCGTGCCGGATTCATTTGCCGGCAAAACTGATCTATAGCCCTCGCCATGACTTCTTCCGCCGTGCTCGGCATCGAACATTCGATCCTTGGCCAACGCTGGCGCTGGCGGGGAACCGCTGCCGACGGGCGGGAAGATGGCTTCGAGCCTGATGATCTGGTCACCCAGCTCCTGTTGACGCGGGGCGTTGCGCGTGAGGCGGTGGAGCAGCATCGCGTGCCGACCTTGCGCGGCTTCATGCCCGATCCATCGATCTTCCGGGATATGGATCGCGCCGCCGAACGCATGGCTGACGCGGTGGAGGCGCGGGAAGCGATCACCATCTTCGGCGACTATGACGTCGATGGCGCAACCTCGGCCGCGCTCCTGATCCGCCTGCTGCGCGAGCTTGGCTGCGATCCCGCGGCCTATATCCCCGATCGGCTGATGGAGGGCTATGGCCCCTCGGGCGAGGCGCTCGTCCGGCTCGCGCGCGAGGGTGCATCGCTGATTGTCACGGTCGATTGCGGCGCGCAGGCGTTCGAAGCCCTTGCCATGGCGCGCGCGGCGGGCGTCGATGTGATCGTGATCGATCATCACAAATGCGCTTCGGCTTTGCCCGATGCGCATGCGCTGGTGAATCCCAACCGGCTCGATGAGTGCGTGGAGGGCGCGGCGCATGGCCATCTCGCCGCAGTCGGCGTCGCGTTTCTGCTAGGGGCGGCGCTGCTGCGCGAGCTCAGGCGGCGCGACTATTTCGCGGATCGGCCGGAGCCGAAGCTGATCGGCCTCCTCGATCTCGTCGCCCTGGGCACAGTGGCCGATGTGGCGCAATTACGCGGGCTCAATCGCGCCTTCGTCACGCAGGGCCTCAAGGTCATGGCCGCGCGCCAGAACATTGGCCTTGCTGCGCTCGCACAAGCGGCGCGGCTGCATGCTGCGCCAAGCTGCACTGATCTGGGCTTCGCGCTGGGGCCACGGATCAATGCTGGCGGACGGGTCGGCAAATCCGATCTCGGCGT
>CBFRWL010000244.1:0-3807 GCA_965727025.1 uncultured Sphingomonas sp. | reverse complement strand
GACCACGGTCCCGCCCCGGATCACCAGATCAAAATCGGACATCTCCACCTCCTCGCTTGCCTTGTGCGGCGCTTGGTCGCCTTCCTATCATACACTTGGCGGAACCCAGCCGCGACCGGCGCGCTTAGCGCGTCTGCGATAGAGCGCTGCGCATATCCTCCGCGATCATCACGACGGCCAGGTTGGCTGTTGCTGGAGACGACCTGCGGCATCACCGATGCGTCCACCATGCGCAGGTGGAGCTGGCGATCTCCACGCCACAATCGGTCGCGCCCGACGATGCGATCTTCTTCAAGATCTATGACGAAGGCACGGATCGCACTCTCGTCGCCCCGCACAGCGCCTTTTCGTCGCCTGAGCCACCGGCCCCGCTGCCCCCACGCGAAAGCTTCGAGCTGCGGCTGATGGTCTTCTACGACCGAGCGGCGGCGGCGGTCTCGATCGCCGCCCCGATTTCGGCTGAGGTGGGATTACGCCGGAGCGTCAGGCCGCCGGTGACGTGAAAGGTCTGGCCGGTCATGAAGCAGGCGTCGGACGCCGCGAACAAGGTCGCTTCCGCCACGTCGTCCACCGTGTTGAGGCGACCGAGCGGCACCTCCTTGAGGAAGGCATCCTCCATGCCCGGCGCCAGGAAGCCGTCGAGCATCGGCGTCTTGGTCAGCCCCGGCGATACGGTGTTTGCGCGAATGCCGTATTTTCCGAACTCGTTGGCGACGGTGCGGGTGACGTGCTCCAGCCCCGCCTTGGCGCCCATATAAGCGGCGTGATTCTCGAACATGATGGTGGCGACCGCCGAGCTGATGTTGACGATCGCGCCGCCGCCGCGCCGGCGCATCGCGCCAACGACGGCCTGCATGAAGAAGAAGCCGCCCTTGAAGATGATCGACAACATCTCGTCGATCTCGGCCTCGCTGGTCTCCTCGAACCCGCCATATTGTCCGGTTGCCGCGGCATTCACCGCGACATCGAGTCGGCCATGTTTCGCCACCACGGCATCGACCAGCGCAAACACGGATTCGCGGGATGAGACGTCGCAGGGGATCGCGATGGCGCCGGTCTCCTGCGCGAACTGCCGCAGCCCATCCGCGCCACGCCCAGACACCACAACGGTAGCGCCCTCCTGCTGGAAGCGGCGCGCGATCGCCTGCCCCATATTGCCCGCGCGGGTCGCGCCCATCACCAGCGCGATCTTGCCGTCCAGCCTCGCCATTGTCGCTCCCTTTTCGTCTCCAGCGGCACAGGCCTGTGCCTCGCGCCGCGATTGATTCGGCGTGGCCTCACTGCAACTCTGCCAGGCAGGAGAGAGCGAAAGCCGGCGTCGCGCAAGCGCGGGTGAGAAGACATCAAGCGTGCGATATGGGCGCGAGCGGATATCGCTTCTTCGGGCGCTGATCTCAGCCCTGCAGCCAGTCCCCTTCGGCAGCGGTGCAAACCAGTCGCGAGCTTCCCGATGAGACGGACCGCCTGCGCGCATTCTGCGTCGGTCACTGCTGTCGGACGGGCGGCCCCGAGGCCGGACATATCGCGCTGGCGAAGCCGCAATCGTGGATTTCGGTGACCCCCGTCCCTATTATACGACCGATAAAGATGGAGAGGGCGAAATGGCCAGCATCGCCGCGGAAGACGTCCGGCAGGTCAACGCAACGGTGAACTACGTCGCGTCGACCGACGAGCCACTCTACAATTATTATTTCGTTCCGCCGCCCCCTGGCCGCTCCCCGTCCAGCGAGGTGCAGGAGCCGCACGAGGTGGTCATCCAAGACCTGAGGGAGGCGGAAGAGCTCCGTCTCGACGTGCAGGGCTTCGAGCTCGTGCCGTTTCGCCCGGCCATCCACGACATCTATGACGAGGCGCAGCGGCAGCGGCATTTCTATCCGGCCGTGGCCGAGCTGATCAGGCAGCATACCGGCGCATCCGATGTCCGTGTGTTCGATCCCTTCCTGCGCGGCCCGGAGGCGGCGCGGCGCAACCCCGGCGCGATCACCGCGCCGGCCGGTATGGTACATGTCGATTATACCCACGATTCCGGGCCGCAATGGTTCGATCGCATTCTCGGCACGGAGGCCGAGCGGCTGCGCGGCCGGCGCTTCGCAATCATCAACGTCTGGTACCCGATCACCGGGCCGCTGCGCGATCATCCGCTCGCTGTCTGCGACGTCCGCACGATCGCGCCGCAGGACTATGCGGTGTCCTATACCTGCGGCCGCCGCGACGAAAACGGGCTCGCGACTCCGGACGGCGAGATCTACGAGACGGAGACTTACGCTCTTCGCTACAATCCGGCGCATCGTTGGTATTATGCGCCCGACATGATGCCGGACGAGGCGCTGCTCCTGAAAAACTACGATTCACGGAGGGACGGCGTAGCGCGGTTCAGCCCGCACACCGCCTTCGACGATCCCACGACGCCGCCGGACCGCCTGCCGCGCGCCAGCATCGAGGTCCGCGCCCTGACGATCTGGTAGCGGGCCGTTACGGCGCCCAGGCCAGCGGCAGCTCCGCCACCGAGATAGTGAGGCGCCCTCAAAGCGAACCGCGCACCCTTCCGCAATGTCGAAGCGCGGGGCTCACGTCAGGTTGGCGCCAGGGCGGCGGTGCGCGACCTTCATGATCCCTGCCCCTTGCTTCAGGACACCGCGTAGCCGCCGTCGATCGTGAGATGATGGCCGGTGATGTAGCTGGCTGCTTCGCTCGCCAGAAACAGGATGCCCCGCGCCTGCTCGATCGGATCGGAGATGCGGCCGAGCGCGATACGGCCTGGCGCGGTCATTGGGCCCGCCGTCTCGAGCTCGGTGTCCATCCTCGCGGCGCCGCCAGTCGCCGTGCCGCCGGGCTGGACCGAGTTGATCCGGATGCGGTTCGGCGCGAACTCGATCGCCATGGCCCGCGTCATCGCGTCGACCCCCGCCTTGGCGGAGTCGTAATGCGTGTTGTTGAAGATGGTCGGGTGTACGGCGCTGACCGACGAGACATTGACGATCGCGCCTCCGCTCGCCTGCTCGCGCATGATCTTGATAGCTTCGCGCATCATCATGAACGTTCCGCGCGTGGTGACTGCGTGCATCAGGTCCCATTCGGAGACCGCCATTGTCATCGTGTCCGCCTTGCGGCGATAGGCCGCCACATTGGCCAGCACATCAAGCCGCCCCCCGAACAGGGCTTTGGCCTTGGCGAACAGCGCCTCCACCTGGCCCTCGTCCGAAATGTCGCAGATCGCATGATCGGCGCCCGCCGCCTCGGCCGCCTCGTGCACGCCCGCTTCGTCGACATCGGCGAAGAGCACCCTCGCGCCTACCTGCGTGAACAGCGTTGCGGTGGCGCGGCCGATACCAGAGGCGGCGCCGGTGACGAGCGCGGTTTTGCCGGAGAGACCGAAAGGGGAAAGCGCCTGTGTGTCGGACATGGAAACTCCCTTGATATCGGTTGCGTGCTATTAGCGCGTGACCACCGGATCCCGGACGAGATGGAGCTCTCCCGGCCAAGGCCAGCCGACTTGGCCGAGCAGCCGTTTCCCTACAGATATTGGATCGGCGAACAAGGATTCGGCGGGTACATGTGGCGCTTCAGGGAAAGGCGGGAGCAAGGCATCCCCTTGTCGGCAGCGCACGCCCGCCGTAAGCGAAAAGCCTCGACCCTGTCCCGTCGGCACCCCGGCGTCAGGGCTGGGTGCCGCAGCGGAGCATTACGGCGTGATCCCCATCCCTGACAGCAAGCAGGTGCATGCCGGGTTTGGTATAGTCGGCGAATCCCTGGAAAGCCTCACGCTTACCCGGGTTGATGACGCGGATGAATGTGTCCTCGCCCACT
>CBFRWL010000243.1:0-3813 GCA_965727025.1 uncultured Sphingomonas sp. | reverse complement strand
GCGCTTGATCCCTATACGGCGCACGGACATGACGGCCTGGTCGATGCGACAGGTTACGTCCTTAACGACGCGACCGCCCAGGTGCTGATTGCGCAGGCGCTCAATCAGGCACGAGCGGGGGCCGACATCATCGCGCCATCCGACATGATGGATGGACGCGTGGGGGCGATCCGGACGGCGTTGGAAGGCGAGGGGCATGTCAATGTCCAGATCATGGCCTATGCCGCCAAATATGCGAGCGCCTTCTACGGCCCCTTCCGCGACGCGGTCAGTTCGGGCGGGTTGCTGAAGGGCGACAAGAAAAGCTACCAGATGGATCCCGCCAATGCCGAGGAGGCGTTGCGCGAAGTCGCGCTCGATCTCGCGGAGGGCGCGGATAGCGTGATGGTCAAGCCCGGCTTGCCCTATCTCGACATCGTCCGGCGCGTGAAGGAGCGGTTCGAGGTGCCGGTGTTCGCCTATCAGGTGTCTGGCGAATATGCGATGATCGAGGCGGCCGTCGCTGCCGGCGCGGGCGATCGCGACGCGCTGGTGCTGGAAACGCTGATGGCGTTCAGGCGCGCCGGCTGCTCCGCCGTGCTCACCTATCATGCCGCGCACGCCGCGCAGCTGTTGGGGTAGTGAGCGAAATCGTCATCGAGACGCCGCGCCTTCACCTGCGGACCTGGCGCGACGGCGACGACGAGTTCGTCCGCCAGATGGAAACACCCACCTACAAGCGCTGGCTCGATGACGGCGACATGGCGCCGCGGCGCACCGGATCGGTGACCGCGCGGATGCAGCGGATGAACGCCGAACAAGGCTTTTGCTTCTGGGCGGTGGAGCGGCGTGGGGATGGGGTGTTCCTCGGCTATTGCGGTCTCAAGCGGGTCGATGCGCAGGGCACCGACCTTATCGGCGCCTTCGAAATCGGCTGGGGCTTCCGCGAGGAAATGTGGGGCAAGGGCTATGCCCGCGAGGCGGCCGCTGCATCGCTCGATCGCGCTTTCGGCATCCTCGGCGCCGACTGCGTCTACGCTTTCACCGTGGCCGGCAACCGCGCGAGCTGGGGGCTGATGGAGCGGCTGGGCATGATGCGCCGGCCCGATCTCGATTTTCACGATCCGTCGTTCAGCGATGCGCTGAACCCGACGATCGTCTACCGCCTCGCCAGCACCGAATGGACAGGGATATGAAGGACACGACGATAATTTCAATCGATGGCGTCACGCCACGGATCGCCGACAGCGCATTCATCGCGCCGGGTTGCCGCATCATCGGCGATGTCGAGATCGGGCCTGATGTCAGCATCTGGTATAATTGCGTGATCCGCGGCGACGTGAACCGGGTCCGCATCGGCGCGCGCAGCAACGTCCAGGACGGCACCGTCATCCATTGCGATTCACCGCAGGATGGAGATGCGGGCTACCCCACGATCATCGGGGAGGATTGTCTCGTGGGGCATATGGTGATGCTGCACGGCTGCACGCTTGAGGATCGCGCCTTCGTGGGCCTTGGCGCCGTCGTGCTCAACGGGGCGACGATCGAAGGCGACGGCATGCTTGCAGCGGGCGCCATGCTGACTGCCGGAAAGGTCATCCGCTCTGGCGAACTCTGGGCGGGCAGGCCGGCCAAATTTCTTCGGGAGCTGAGGTCGGAAGAGATCGAAAGCAACCGCAACGGCGTGCGACAATATGTGTTGAACGGCAGGCGCCACGCAGAGGCAACGAAAGCTTGAATTGCCGAATGGGTTAACTGCCTTGCTGCGCTGCGAAATTTATCGCATTCTTGTGCGGGATTTGCAGGGGGCTCGATTTGCGCGTCACGGCGTTCGGACAATATTCCACTCGCACGCTCACATTGTGGTTGGCAGCAATGCTTGTCCTGGGCTGTATCGGCCTTGGCCTGGTTCTCCAGCTCGTCCAGCCTTCTCATCATGGCGGAACGGTGCTGGACGCGGCATGGCGGGTCGTAACGCTGCAGTCGCGAACGGACTCTTGGGAGCCGATGGAAAATGCGCTGCGTGTTTGGCGCAGTCCGGATGGCGTCGACGTCTATCGCAAGATGTTCTTCGCGCCGGTCGAAAAATTCCAATATCCGCCCGCGGCCCTGTTTTTCGCCATGGGGGTCGAGGCCGGACCGGATTTCGGGCCGGTCCCGTTTGAAACCGTCACGCTGCTGATCTCGCTCCTGGCGCTCGCAGCGGCGACGGGTTTCACGATCGATTGCATGCTGGGCTTGCGCGGGATCGATCCGGGTTCAGTTGCGCAGCGGCTGGGAAGGCAGGCGGTGCTCGCAGGCCTGCTCGTCACTTTCTACCCGTTTGCCCATGGTTTTGAGGTTGGTCAGGCGCAGGTCTGGATCGATGCGCTGTTTGGGCTTGGTCTCGCCGCCTGGGTCGGCGGGCGGCGAACGCTGTCCGGCGTGTTCATCGGGCTCGCCTGCCTGATCAAGCCGCAACTGGGCGTGCTGCTGCTCTGGGCGTTGTTACGCGGCGAGTGGCGCTTCTGCACCGGGGTCATGGCGCTGTGCGGCGCGGCCTTCGGGGTTTCGCTGCTATACTTCGGGCTTGAGAACCATCTCGGCTATCTGCGGGTGCTCTCCTTCCTTTCGCAGCATGGCGAGTCGCTTTATGCCAATCAATCGGTCAACGGATTGATCGGGCGGCTGGTATCGCTCAGCGATCCTGTCCATTATAACAATCTGCACTGGCGCGAGGGGCTGCCGCCCTATCATCCGACAATCTATGCCGGCACGCTGATCAGCTCGATCCTGATCCTGGTGCCGGCCTTGTTCTGGCGATCGCGGACCCGGCCGATCGAGCGCACGCTCGATTTCTGCGCGATGGCGCTCAGCGCCACGATGGCATCACCGGTGGCCTGGGATCATCATTATGGCGTGATCTTTCCGATCTATGGCGCGGCGCTCGCTGCCGCATGGGGCAGGCCGTGGGCCGTGGTCGGGCTGGCAATGAGCTATGTGGTCGCGACCCATTATGTGCCCGGCACCGGCTATTTCGCGCATAGCCCGCTCAACGTCGTCCAATCCTATCTCTTCTTTGCGGCGATCCTGTTGCTCGGGATATTGTATCGCTTGCGGTTGGAAGAGCGGCGCGAGGCTGACGTTCGTGCTTCCGTCCGCACCAGCAGCTATGCCGCTGCGTGAGTGGCTTCAGGGGTTGATCAAACGGCCCCGCAGCGCATCTAGCTCAGCCTGCTCGCTGACATCCATCGCGCTGATATCGGAGCGTGCAGATTCGATCATAGCTGACTCGGCAGGACCGGATCCAGCTTGCGCCGCGGCAAGCTGAACCGCTTCGATATCGGCAAGGCTGTCCGTCACGCCGGCCCGCGCGGTTTCGGCGCGGGTCAACTCTTGTTGAGCCTGCACCCACGCTTCGCTGCCGATGCTGGCGCCAGCACCCTGGTCCACGGCGGTACGGCTCTGGCGCAAGCGCTCCTGGAAGCTGGCGTCGCTTTCGCGCGCCTTTGCGAGCAGCGCCTGGATGCGCTGCTCTTGCGAAGCATTTGCGGCAAGCGGCGCTGCTGTTGGCGCCGCCGCTACGGGCTCCTCGTCCACCGAAAAACGCTCGATCGCGCGGGGAGCCAAGGAGGGATGATCCGTGACGGGCGCGCAGGCTTGCGTCAGGAGCGCGAGCACGAGCGCCGATGTAAAGCCGAGAAAGGGCTGCCGCTGCATGCGCTCGCTTTAGCAGCCTGCATATTCCCCGCAACGGGCTTGCGTCATACTTGCTTGCCGACTATGTCCGCCACTCCCGCGCGCCCGTAGCTCAGCTGGATAGAGCATCAGACTACGAATCTGAGGGTCGGACGT
>CBFRWL010000242.1:0-3824 GCA_965727025.1 uncultured Sphingomonas sp. | reverse complement strand
GACGGGTGCATTGCGTCCAGCCTGTGCCGCGGGCGCCCGAAGGAAACGATGAATGCTGCTGTTCGATACGGAATTGAGGGCAAGCCGGATCCACGGGACCGGGGTTTTCCTGCTGGAGCCCGTCAAAGAGGGTGATGTGATCTGGCGGTTCGATTCGCGTATTGACCGCGTCTACAGCGATCATGAGCTCGATGAACTGCCCCCGCGCATGCGCGAATTCCTCCGGGTCTATTCGACATGGCATGCCGATTCCGGCCTCTGGGTTCTTTGCGGCGACAATGGCCGCCATTTCAACCATTCGGACACACCCAACACCATCTCCAAGGGTATCGCCTTCGGGGACGACATCGCCGCCTGTGATCTGCCGGTCGGCACTGAACTCACCTCGGATTATCGCACGATCTGCGACCGCGTCCGCCTCAACGGCTTCGAGTTCGATACGCGCGCGGCCGCCTGATCAGGGCAGATAGCCCCAGGCTTTGAGCTGAGCCCAATCCGATCGGATCAGCCGTGCGCCGATGTCGAGGCGGTAGCGCTGGTTCGGGATATGGACGCGCTCGGCGCGGGCATAGGCTCGATCGCGCGCCTCCGCGATCGAGCTTCCGCAGCCGGTCACGACCATCGTCCAACCGTACAGCCCGCTCGTCACGAGATCGCCATCGACCGAGCCAATCTCGCCATAGTGAATGTTCCGCCGATCCTCGGATGAAAGCGCGCCGTCAATGATGATGGGGAGGCCGATGGGCTCGTCCACCTCCTTTCGCGTATAGGGAAATGGCGGCGTCGTCAGGACAATCCCGGCCGAGAAGCCGGGCAGCGCTTCGAATTGGGCTTGCGATCGCCCCAGCATGATTTCGAACAATTGGCTCCAGGGCGTCGCCTGCAGCGGGGAGAGAACCGCGTAGCCCGGATAGCCGAAGCGGCAGGTGAATTCGAGCGGCCAGATCCCATCGGCATTCACGATGGTGTTGAGGTTGATATAGCCGACGTGGCCATGGCCGCGGAACACTGGCTCCAGCAGGCCCAGCGTGCGTTCGAAAAATCCCTCGCTGCCCTCAAAAGTAGCGACCGTGCCCATCTCGCCGGTCAGCTCGCCCATGTCTCCTGCGAAAAAGCGCTTATGTTCCCAATCGAGGCAGGCTGGGCGCAGAAAGCGCTCGCCATCGAAATAGGCGCCCACGCCCATTTCGACGCCCTCGATGAAATCCATCAGGATGAATTTGGCAACGGAGCCGGCGCGGTGCCGCAGCATCGCGCGTACATCTCGTCCATCGTCGAGCCGGCCGATATAATTGTCGCTGGATGCAAAGTCGGGTCCGCTGAATTTGAGCACGTAGCGGCCGGGATATTGCTGAACGAAGCGCTCCGCGTCTCGCGGATCGTTGAATTCATGGACATGGCCGGCGGGAAAGCCATGCTCAGCCAGCAAAGCCTGGGCATAAGCCCGGTCATTTTCCAGCCGGTCGCCGAACGCGCTGCCGCCGATCACCTGAAATCCGTCCGCGCGCAGTTCGTCCTGAAGCGCGCCGAAGCCTTCGGATACGGCCTCGAACAGGATGACGCCCTCGCCCTCAGCCTCCCGGACCCACTCAAGCGCAGCGCGCCAATCGGACACCTGCTCGATCAGGCCCGCAAGCGTGCCGCGTGCTCCAGGCTCGCTGATCGCCACCCTGACCTGATGCCCCTCTTCCTGCAGGCGCAGATAGAGGGCAGCCAAATCGCAGGTCTCGGTAACGCCGAGGAACCGCATCCTAGCCGCGTTCGAACACGGCCGCGATCAACGCGATGCGATCGACCTCCTGATAGGCGGGTTTTTCCAGTTCCTCGCCGAACACGTCAGGATCGATTTCCCGATAGCGCAGCCCGCACCCATTGGCGGCGGCGAGCCGATTCAACATCTCCCACAGGCGATCGGCGCCATTCACGACCGCGCTGCCCGAATAGAGGATCAGCCGCCCCCCGGCCGCCAGCCGGGGCAGGATGAATTCGGCCATGTCGCATGTCACCTTGCCACCGTGCAGCCCCCCGCCATGGCGATAGAGCCGTTCCTGATCGTCGCTGAGATAAGGCGGATTGGCGATGGCGAGATCGATCGTGCCGTCGAGCCCTTCCAGCCGATCCGTCAGCAGGCCGAACGGCTCAACACCCGCCCCGGCGGCGTTGACGCTCGCAAAGCGCAATGCCTGCGGGTTGATATCGGTCATGGCGACGGCCGCTTCGGGGCACATGCGGCTCGCGATAATCGCTCCGACGCCGGCACCCGTGCCGACATCGACGATCAGATGCCCGGCACCAAGCTGGCAATCCGAAAGTTCGCCGATGATCAGGTCGGCAAAACGATAGCTGTCTGGCCCGAAGAAGACCGCGTCGCTGTCATCGGTGGGAAAAGCCGAATGGCAGAACAGACAGCCATAAAGGCTCGAAACGCGAATTCGGCTGCGCCACAGCCCGCCTGTCTCTTCCCGGAGCATAGCTGCCTGCTCCAGCAACTGCTCGACCGCCGGGTCGACCGAACCGAGGCGAAACGGCAAACTCCATCCCAGCATATCGGCCAAGCTGCGCGCCTCGCGCCGATCAGGCCTCGCGATGACCCGCGCATGCGTTGCAGGCGTGGGCGTGACGAAATGATAGTCACGATCGCGCAACAGCTCGATCAAGGTGAGCAGGGCATCGTCTCGCGGTTCGGTCATCTGTTAGGGTTGCAAATCAATGTTGGCCTCGCCGGTTCCGTGACGCCGCCAACTTTAATTTCCTCACGCCGAGCAACCATGTCGCGCGGCGATCGGTTGTTCCTTCCATAGAAACCCGAGGAAAACATGGCTTTTCAGTTCAAAACTCAACATATCGGCGGCTCGCAGTTCCTTACCGATAGCTTCCAGCGCGGGCTGGCTCATTGGAACAGGGAAAGGTTGCAACCGGCTCTCCCCACTGTGAACTGGCAACGCGACCTTGAGCGCGACGTGCGGATGCTCCGGCTCGAAGGCGCCTTCATAGAAGAGTTGCGCGACGAGGTTGCTGGCGAGGCAGCGCGCGCTCCCCAGAATGCGGACGCATTCATTGCGTGGTTCGAAAATCTCCGCGAGATCGGGCCGGGCCAGGGCGACCCGATCTTCCCGTGGCTCGCGGAAGAAGCTGACGATGCCGAGCTTCGCTGGTTCTTCGAGCAGGAAGCAGCCGGAGAAGCGGGGTTCGACGATCTCGTCGCCTATACGCAGGTCAAGATGCCGGTGCAGCCCAAGCTGGAGCTTGCGCGCAACTATTGGGACGAGATGGGCCGTGGCAATCAGCCGGGCATGCACGGCCTGATGCTGAATGCGCTCGTGGAGACGCTTCGCGTCGATCCGGCCATCGAGACGACCGTGTGGGAAAGCCTGGCGTTGGCCAATGCAATGACTGCGATGGCGACCTCGCGGCGCTATGCCTGGCAATCCGTCGGCGCGCTGGGGGTGATCGAGTTGACCGCGCCCGGCCGCTCAGCCTGCGTTGCAGCTGGCTTGCGGCGCATCGGCCTCAGCGACAAGGAACGCCGCTATTTCGATCTGCACGCCGTTTTGGACGTGAAGCATAGCGCGGACTGGAACCGCGAGGTGCTCCACCCCGCTGTCAGCGAAGATCCGGCGCGAGCAATCGCCATAGCCGAAGGTGCCCTGATCCGGCTGAATTGCGGCGCCCGCTGTTTCGAGCGCTATCGCGCCAAGCTGTGGAACGGCTGAACGCCAAAACCCTGCAGATCAGGCGGCGCTCGGCTCAGGACGCCGTTGAACCGAGCGTTCGCGCCATTTCCGCGTTCGCAACCACATGAGAATGCCAGTGACACCGAGAAG
>CBFRWL010000241.1:0-3827 GCA_965727025.1 uncultured Sphingomonas sp. | reverse complement strand
GCCGCCGAGCGCGAGCTGGCGCTCAAGCTTCTGCCGAGGGATGCCGCAGATGAACGCGCCGCGATGCTTGAAATTCGTGCCGGTACGGGGGGAGACGAGGCCGCGCTGTTCGCAGGCGATCTCTTTCGCATGTATCAGCGCTATGCCGAAGGCCAGGGCTGGCGGGTCGAGCTGATCTCGGCCAGCGCCGCCGATCTCGGGGGTTATAAGGAGGTCGTTGCCAGCGTCACGGGGCAGGGGGTGTTCGCCAGGCTCAAATTCGAAAGCGGGGTCCATCGCGTCCAGCGCGTACCCGTTACCGAAAGCGGAGGGCGTATCCACACTTCGGCGGCGACGGTAGCGGTGCTGCCGGAGGCCGAGGATGTCGACGTCCATATCGACGAGGCGAAGGATTTGCGGATCGACGTCTATCGGTCGTCCGGGCCGGGCGGACAATCGGTCAATACGACGGACAGCGCCGTTCGCATCACCCATCTCCCGACCGGGCTGGTCGTGATTCAGCAGGATGAGAAGTCCCAACACAAAAACAAGGCCAAGGCGCTCAAGGTGCTGCGCACGCGGCTCTATGAAATCGAGCGCGAGCGGCTGGCCAGCGAACGCGCCGGGGCTCGCAAGTCCATGGTCGGTTCGGGTGACCGTTCCGAGCGAATCCGAACCTATAATTACCCGCAGGGGCGCGTCACGGATCATCGGATCAACCTCACGCTTCACCGTCTTCCGGAAATTCTTGAAGGGCCGGGGCTCGATGAGCTGATCTCGGCACTTATCGCCGAAGACGAAGCCGCAAGGCTCGCCCAGCTTGACGACGCTTCGTGAAGCCATTGCCGCGGCCGCCGGCCGGCTTGTCTCCATCAGCCCGACGCCCCGCCTCGATGCGGAATTGCTCGCGGCCCATGCCTCAAGGCTAAGCCGCGAGGCTTTGCTGCTGCGCGGGCTCGACGAGCTTGCGCCCGAGGCGCTGGAGGATCTTGTCGCGCGACGTCTCGCAGGCGAGCCCGTAGCCTATATCACCGGAACGCGAGATTTCTGGACGATCTCGCTTCATGTCGCCCCGGGTGTGCTGATTCCCCGCCCCGATAGCGAGACGCTGATTGAAGCCGCCGCAGCGCATTTCGGTGCGGCCGGGCCGCGCGCGGTGCTTGATCTGGGCACCGGCTCGGGCGCGCTGCTGCTGGCAGCGCTCGACCAATGGCCCCACGCCCATGGCGTCGGCGTGGATCGGTCGTCACAAGCGGTATCGATTGCACGATGTAATGCAGAGCGTCTCGGGCTCGCATCCCGCGCACGGATCATCGAGGGCAATTGGGCCGAAGATATTCTCGAGCAGTTCGATCTGATTCTCTGCAACCCACCCTATGTTCGTGAAAATGAAGACCTTCCTTTGGAAGTCGCTGCTTATGAACCGGCAAGCGCGCTTTATGCCGGCAGCGACGGTTTGGCCTGTTACCGCTTGCTTGCTCCTGAAACCTCGCGGTTGCTTGCACCTGGAGGATTGGCGTTGTTCGAAATTGGCGCAGATCAGGGCGAGCTTGCAGCGGCGATCTTTCGCGGTGCCGGTCATGAACCGCGGCTGCTCAAGGATTTAGCGGGCAGAAACCGTTGTATTGCAATTCATGCGACGAAGGCTGCGATCACGTAAATTCTACTTGGATTTTGACGGCGGACACACTAGATGGGAGCAAGGCAGGGGTAGAGATCGCGGATTTGCGGTAACCCCGGGCCTACCCCCAATGGCTGCGCCGCTCATGACAGGAACGGCATGACACTGGTGGAAGCGCATGGCCGCTGGGCCGTGCGCAGATGTGGGTTATTTGCAACCTGTGGCTCGGCTGAGGCCGGCATGAGGAGTGGTTAGATCACCACCATTACAAGGACATCCAGACGTTGATTAATAATCGTCAGAACAACCGTCGCCGTGGGCGCGGGGGCGGGCCGCGGCCCAATGGTGTCAATTCGGGAAATGATCGCGGCAACAGGATAGATAACCGCGCGCGC
Organism: uncultured Sphingomonas sp.; assembly: GCA_965727025.1. Taxonomy (GTDB): domain Bacteria; phylum Pseudomonadota; class Alphaproteobacteria; order Sphingomonadales; family Sphingomonadaceae; genus CANJQJ01. The sequence continues at coordinate 1,832 of CBFRWL010000241.1, read as the reverse complement.
GGCAATGCCAACCAGCTTTACGAAAAGTACAAGACTTTGGCTCGTGATGCCCAGATGCAGGGCGATCGCGTGATGAGCGAATATTATTATCAATTCGCAGATCATTATTTCCGTGTGCTGAGCGAGAATCGGCCCCGCTTCGAAGATCAGCGCCGTGGCCGCGACGATCAGTTCGATCGCGACGATCAGGATGATTTTGCCGAAGAGGCAGATGGCGCGCCGGAGGGCTCCAACGCAAACAACGGGAATAACGGAAGCTATTCCGAGCGCAATTATCAGCGACGCCCGGGGGTCGAGCAGGAATCCGCTGCTCCTGAGCCAGCCCAGCGCTCCGAACGGATCCCCGCGCCGGCCGTCCAGGCGGCCAATGGGCATGAGGAGCCGGAAACGGTTCCCGCGCAGCGGCGCCAGGCCAGGGGCCGTCGTCCGCGCACCGAAAGCGCTCCGCTGCTGGCGCCGCTCGCCAACGACGATGAGCGGATCGAGGTTGATCGTTTGCCTCCGTCCTTCACGCCTGCGGCTGGTTCCGCAGAACAGGACGCCGAGGCTTCAACGGAGGCGGCTCCGAAGCGTCGTGGGCGTCGTCCCCGGTCGGCGTCGATCGAGGCGTAAGCCGGATAGGCTCAGGCGTCCGGCAGCGGCCGGGGCCTGTGTGTCGCTTCATCGATGGCGACGAAGGTAAACAGGGCTTCGGTCACCTTGACCTGCTTCGTGCCGCGCTCACGCGTGGCGTGGACTTCGATGCGGATGCCGAGCGATGTCCGGCCGCGCCGCTCCACATCGGCGTACACTGATATGACGTCATTGAGCAGTATCGGCTCGATAAATTCCATCGCATCGATCGCCACCGTGGCAACCGGCCCGGCCGCGACATTGCTTGCCAAGATGCCGCCGGCGACATCCATCTGCGCAAGCACCCAGCCTCCGAAGATGTGGCCGTTGGCGTTGATATCGCGCGGCGCGGGCACGACCCGCAAGATTGGATCACCCTGACTCATCGCGGCGTCGCTCACCTTTTGTCCTCGAAATCGACCACGTCCTGGTCATGCCCGGTGCCTGAGCTGAGAAACGCCAGCCCCATCAATGCCGCGGCAAGCAGTACGGTGAGACCAACGCCGGCGACGGTGGCGAGGATCACCTGCCAGCGCAGCGGGCCGATCGATGCATGCAGATAGGCCAGCGCGCCGAGGATGGCGATGGCGGCAACCAGCGTCATCCATCCCATCAGCCGCCGGTAACGCCCCCAGGCAAAGGCCGCATAGTCGGGATCGGAAAGTGAAGAGGGCTTGCGTGTCACCGCTTCCATTTGGCGGCTGCGCGTGGGATCATCAAGGTGCGAGGAGACGCCATGACGGAAGAGTCGTGGCGGTCGGACTGAGAGGAGCAGGCTATGACGATCGCCAATTTGCTGGCCTCACGAAATGGCGAGGTGGTCAGCGTCACGCGCGGCACGCGCGTTTCCGACGCTGTCACGCTTCTGGCCGATCGCAGGATCGGCGCCGTGCCGGTGCTGGACGATGATCAGGTGATCGGAATCATGTCGGAGCGCGACATCATATATCACCTGCGCAGCGGTGGGGCCGCGATCCTCGACTGGCCGGTCGAGCGGGTTATGACCGCGCCGGTCCACACGGTCGATCCGCAAACGACGCTGATCGGCGCGCTTGCGCTGATGACGCAGCGCCGGGTCCGCCATCTGCCGGTGGTGGAAGGCGCACGGATGGTCGGCCTGGTCTCGATCGGCGATCTGGTGAAGGCGCGAATCGATCGTATCGAATCCGAAGCCGCCGCGATGCGCGACTATATTCAGAGCGCGTAAAGCCTGTTCGGAA
>CBFRWL010000240.1:0-3833 GCA_965727025.1 uncultured Sphingomonas sp. | reverse complement strand
AAATGATGCAGCACATTGGCGTGGGTTCGTCCGATGCGCGCGGCGACTGCCTTCAGCGTCACGGCTTGCGGGCCCTGCTCGATCAGGATCTCGCGTGCCGCCGCCAGCGCATGTTCCTGACTATCCTGCTTCGACAGTCTGGTCCGAATCGTCATCGTGGTTGCCATTGATCCCACCCTCGAGGCATCCATCCAGCATGCCCGTCTGCCCATCTACAGGCAGGTTGATGCATATCACGTTGCGGGGCCGCCCGCGAGTCCGCTTTGCAAGGGGCTGCTGCCCTCAGGCGGCGAGCAGCGGCACGGCGCCGCACTCGATCGGCACCCTGCGGACGTAGCGAGAGGCCGGAATCATTGCCTGCCCGCCACAGGTACGCCGCATCACCGTGCCCGCCGCCGTGAACCCCAGCTTTTCGAGGACCCGTGCAGCACCGCCGCGATCGCCGAATGCACAGGCGAAGATTTGGTGCAGCCGCAAGGCCTGGGCGATGTTGAGCATCGCCTTGGCCGCCTCGGTGGCGAAGCCGGCGCCGCGCCTGTCATGCCGCGTCCAGAAATCGAGCTCGACCGAATTGTCCGCCACGCGGTGCAACCCGACGCCGCCGACCAGTTCCGGCGCGCCATCGCTGCGCGACAGCACGAGCAGCCGCGGCAGATCGCCGTCGCGGTTGTAGCGAAGCCAGCGTTCCGCATCGTCGCCGTTCAGTGGCCAGCGGCTCCAGCCGAGATTGGCGATGATCGAACTATGGCCGATGGCGCTCGCCAAAGCGGGCGTGTCCTCGATCCAGCCCGGCCGCAACAACAGTCGCTCGGTACGTGCAAACATACTCTACTCTCCCTCGGCGTGGCCTTGGACCATGACGGTTACAGCCGCGCGACAACATAGATGAGGGAGACACGAAAAAGGGAGCTGGTGAAACCCCGCTCCCCTTGCGCCCGGCGTGCCGGACCTTCGGGTCGCCCTCAGGGCGACCCCTATTCAGGACCGCCCGTTATTCGGCGGCTACGGCCGCCACGTCCACGCTTACATATTTGCGGCCGAGCTTGCCTTCGTGGAAGGCCACGCGGCCCTCGGTAAGGGCGAACAAGGTGTGGTCCTTGCCCATGCCCACATTGCGGCCAGCGTAAATCCTGGTTCCGCGCTGGCGGACGATAATGTTGCCGCCAATCACCTGCTCGCCGCCGAACTTCTTCACGCCGAGACGGCGGCCTGCCGAATCGCGTCCGTTGCGCGAGGAGCCGCCTGCTTTCTTATGTGCCATGACCTATACTCCTTGTGCGCTGCTCAGGCTTCCGCGGCCGCCTCGGGGGCAGCTTCAGCGGCCGGCTTGGCAGCCTTCTTCGCCTTCTTCTGCTCGCCGCCGATCGCGGTGATGCGCAGGATCGTGTGCTGCTGGCGATGGCCGTTGCGGCGGCGATAATTGTGCCGGCGGCGCTTCTTGAAAACGATGACCTTCTCGCCTTTCGCCTGCGCGATGATCTCGGCAGAAACGATGAGGCCGTTGGTCGCCTTCAGTTCCGAACCTTCGCCGGCCAGCAGAACGTCGCCCAGCGACACGGTGTCCCCCGCCTCGCCCGGCAGCTTCTCGACGGCGATCTTGTCTCCGGCGGCGACGCGATACTGCTTGCCGCCCGTGCGCACGATAGCGAACATGGCCCTCATCACTTCTTCAAACGATTATCCGCGCAAAGCAAAAGGCCACGGCCTTCCACCCCCGCGCGGGAAGTGGGGCTGCTAGACCAGGGAGGGCAGGCTGTCAACCGCTAGTCGCGGCCGCGATCTGCGCGAGCGCTGCTTTTTGGGCCGGGGCGCCGAGCCGGTCCCAGTCCGCAAAGCGGGCATGCAGCGCCGCCACCACCTGCGCGCCATCGCCCGCTGCGGCGGCCACCCGCTTGACCGATCCGGAGCGGATGTCGCCGATCGCGAAAATGCCGCGCCGGCTGGTTTCGAGCGGCAGCCGCCCCTCGGCGGCATCGGCCCCGGTCTTGACGAAGCCGTGATGGTCGAGCGCCAGCCCGGTCCCCTTGAGCCAATCGGTGTTGGGATCGGCGCCGATGAACAGGAAGAGATGGCTTACCGCGAGCCGGTTTTCCGCCCCGCTATTGCCATGGCGCCAGCGAATCGCGCGCATGACGCCGTCCGCGCTTCCCTCCACCCCGACGACCTGCGCCGGCGTTTCCACCCGGATGTTCGCGATGCTTTCGATCCGCTCGACCAGATAGCTCGACATGGTGGCGGCAAGCGGCCGCCGCGCGATCAGGGTCACGCTCCTTGCCTGCCCGGACAGATAAACCGCTGCCTGGCCAGCGGAGTTGCCGCCCCCGACCAACGCGACATCCTGCGCCGAGCAAAGCCGCGCTTCGATCGGCGACGCCCAATAATGGATCGAGCGGCCTTCGAACGGATCGAGCCCGTCGATGGGCAGCCGCCGATAGCGCGCGCCCGCCGCGATCACGACCGCGCGCGCATGCACGCGCTCGCCATTGGCGAGGGTCAGCCGCTGATCCTTGCCGGCACCTTCGTCGCACTCGAGATGCAGTGCCTCGTCCGGTATCGCAATTTCCACGCCGAATTTCTGGGCTTGGTTATAGGCCCGTGCCATCAGCGCCATGCCCGAAATTCCTGTGGGGAAACCAAGGAAATTCTCGATGCGGGCGGAAGCGCCCGCCTGCCCGCCAAAGGCGCGGCAATCGAGCGTCAGCACCGAGAGACCTTCCGACGCCGCATAGACCGAAGCAGCGAGCCCCGCCGGTCCTGCGCCGACGATCGCCACGTCGTAGAGCTTGTCGGGATCGATCGCATTGAGCAAGCCGATGCAGCGCGCGAGCGCGGGTTCGCTGGGGTTGCGGAGCATCTGGCCGCCGGGGCACAGGACGATCGGAAGCTCGCCTGTCTCGACGTGGAACTGATCGATGATCGTCCGGGCATCCTCGTCCACCGCCGGATCCAGCAGCAGAAGGGGATGCCCGTTGCGCCTGAGGAAGACCAGCAGGCGCAGGACGTCGCCATCGTCGCTATGCCCAATGATGGTCGGCCCGCCCGCCCCGGTTTCGAGCAGGCCGACGCGCCGCAGGATCAGCGATCGCATGATTCGCTCGCCGAGATCGGCCTCGGCGATCAGCAGGGCGCGCAGTCGATCGGCGGGAAAGACGAGCGCTTCGCCGTCCTCCAGCGCCTGGGTATCGACAAGCGAGGGCTTGCCGCTGAGCTGGGCCAGCTCGCCCATGAACGCGCCTCGCGGGTGGGTCACGATGGGGCGCTTGCGTCCGCCTTCGCTGCGCTGGCTCACTTCCACGCTTCCGCTCAGGATGACCGCCATGCCGACGCCGGGCTGCCCGACCTCCGCCAACATCTCGCCCTTCCGAAAGGTACGAGGCTGGCCGAAGCGGCGGATCCGATCGATTTCCGCCGGGCTGAGCACCGGAAACATCTGCTGCCAGCGCGTGTCCATGATCGATTGCGTGGGTTCCGCCATGCTCTGCTCCCTTTGCATCGGCGCGAGGGCACCCTATATACGGATCCGCCGGCTTGCCGGCTATGGCGATAAATGATGCCGTGAAATAGGCGCAGCGGACCCGGGGGCAGTACCCGGCGGCTCCACCACAATCCTTCGGGAAACCGGGGGTTTCTGATGGGGCCGAACCAGGATCGACGTGTGTTGAAAGACGGTATTTTTGCCCGGCCTGAATGCGCCGTAAAACCGTTCAAACCTACAAGTGCCAACGATAACGAGGCGCTCGCTCTTGCCGCGTAACTGATGCCCTAACGGGCAGACGTTACAAAGCTTAGCGCGGTCCGGGCCGCACCGGGCAACAGAAGCGGATTCCAGCGGC
>CBFRWL010000239.1:0-3835 GCA_965727025.1 uncultured Sphingomonas sp. | reverse complement strand
ATCAGCGACAAAGCGTTCCGTTGGAACGACCCGCGCCCGAAAGGCCCGCGACATTAATCCTCCCATTCATCTGGGCGTCAGGATGAGGGGCCTAGAAGAGTCGTCAGCGGTCTCGCCGATCGGGATTTCCCCCCTGTTGCTCGGTCTGGTGTGGCCCGCCTGCGTGACGAACGCTAGGTCGGCCCTCGTTCCCTGCCCCCGGAACGAGGGCCTTTCCTTTTTTCCCCGGAGCGTGGATGTCTATTCCGACGCCAAGCTGAAAACTCTCCCATCAGTTGGGGCGCGGGCATCTCATGCGTCGATCACCTCCTCGTCCACCGTGGCCGCATTGGCCTGGATGAACTGGAAGCGATGTTCGGGGTTCTTGCCCATGAGCCGCTCAACCAGATCGCGCACCCCCATCCGCTCCTCATATTCCTGGGGCAGGGTGACGCGGATCAGCGTGCGCGTCTTGGAGTCCATGGTGGTTTCGCGGAGCTGCTGCGGGTTCATTTCCCCCAGCCCTTTGAAGCGCGCGACCTCGACCTTCTTGCCCTTGAACTGCTTGGCCTCGATTTCGGCGCGGTGGGCGTCGTCGCGCGCATAGAGGCTCGTGGCGCCGGCGGTCAGGCGGTAGAGCGGCGGCTGGGCAAGATAGAGATGTCCTCGCCGGACGAGATCCGGCATCTCCTGGAAAAAGAACGTCATCAACAGCGTCGCGATATGCGCGCCGTCGACATCCGCGTCGGTCATGATGACGATCCGCTCGTAGCGCAGATTGTCCGGCACGAACCGGTCGCGCGTGCCGCAGCCGATCGCCTGGATGAGATCGGCGATCTCCTGGTTGGCGAGGATCTTGGCGCTGTTGGCCGACGCGACATTGAGGATCTTGCCGCGGATCGGAAGGATGGCCTGCGTCTTGCGGTCGCGCGCCTGCTTCGCCGAGCCGCCGGCGCTGTCGCCTTCGACGATGAACAGCTCGGTGCCGGCGGGATCGTCATTGGCGCAATCGGTGAGCTTGCCGGGCAGGCGGAGCTTGCGCGCCGAGGTCGCGGTCTTGCGCTTGATTTCGCGCTCGGCCCGACGCCGCAGCCGCTCGTCCATCCGGTCGAGCACGAAGCCGAGCAGCGCGCGTCCGCGTTCCATATTGTCGGCGAGGAAATGATCGAAATGATCGCGAACCGCATTTTCGACCAGCCGCGCCGCGTCCGGCGAGGTGAGCCGGTCCTTGGTCTGGCTTTGAAACTGCGGATCGCGAATGAATACTGATAGCATCAGCTCGGAGCCGGTCAGCACGTCCTCGGCGACGATGTCCTTGGCTTTCTTCTGCCCGACCAGTTCGCCGAAGCCGCGTACCCCTTTCACCAGCGCGGCGCGCAGACCCTGCTCGTGGGTGCCGCCGTCGGGCGTCGGGATGGTGTTGCAATAATAGCTGTAGCTGCCCTCGGACCATAAAGGCCACGCCACCGCCCATTCGACCGAACCCTGCCCGTTGGGAAAATCCTGCTTGCCCGAGAAGAATTCGGCGGTCGCGCATTCGCGGCCTTGGAGCTGTTCGCGAAGATGATCGGAAAGGCCGCCCGGAAACTGGAAAACCGCCTCCGGCGGGGTGTCGTCCCCGATCAGCGCCGGATCGCATTTCCAGCGGATTTCGACGCCCGCGAACAAATAAGCCTTCGAACGGACCAGCCGGTAGAGGCGCGTCGGCTTGAAATGAATATGCTCGCCGAAGATCTCCGGATCGGGCGAGAAGGTGACGCTGGTGCCCCGCCGGTTGGGCGCGGCCCCCAGCTTTTCGAGCGGCGTCACCACCTCGCCGCGGGCGAAGCGCTGGCGATAAAGCTCGCGGTTGCGCGCGACCTCGACGATCGTTTCGGTCGAGAGCGCATTGACCACCGAGACGCCAACGCCATGGAGGCCGCCCGACGTGGCATAGGCCTTGTCGCTGAACTTGCCGCCCGAATGAAGCATGGTCATGATCACTTCGAGCGCGGACTTGCCCGGGAATTTGGGATGCGGATCGACCGGCATGCCGCGCCCATTATCGACGATGGTCAGCCGGTTGCCGGCCTGCAACGAAACCTCGATGCGATTGGCATGCCCGGCCACCGCCTCGTCCATGGCATTGTCCAGCACTTCGGCGGCAAGATGGTGGAAGGCGCGCTCGTCGGTGCCGCCGATATACATGCCGGGGCGGCGGCGCACCGGCTCCAGCCCTTCCAGAACCTCGATTGCGGAAGCGTCGTAATTGCCGGAGCTTGTGGACGGCGCGGAAGCGAACAGATCGTCTGACATTGGCGTGCCCTATAAGCCGCTCGACGTCACGCGCAAAGACTGGGCGCTATGGCCATATGCAAGCCACTCTTATGTTCGGAGCATCTCTGCGGAACGATCGCGTCTCGCCGGATGGCGCCAACACGCCAATCCCGCGAACCCGACGTGCAGCTGACCTCTGACATCTTCGCAATCCCCCGCGACCGGCGATTAGATCGCACGGATGTGCCGGGTAGGACAGGAAAATCTGGCACGTCGCCTTCTGCATCCGGCGTGGACCCCATGAGGCGTGATCCTCTAAGCTGCCGACGATGTCATCCCAACACCCTATGACCCGACCGCTGTCCCCATTCGGAGCGACGGCTATCGTAATGCTGCTTCTCGCCGCCTGTACGCAGCTGCTGGCGTTCTGGCCGGGCATCATCGTGTGGGATTCGATCCGGCAATATGGGCAGGCGCTTTCCGGCCATTATGACGATTGGCATCCGCCGGCGATGAATTGGCTGTGGCGGCAGCTCCTCCTGTTCGGATCGGGACCTGCGCCGATGCTGGCATTGCAGGCGCTGCTTTATTGGGGCGGCTTCGCCTTGCTGGCGATCGGGATCAGCCGGCGCAACCCCACTAGCTATATCAGTCTAGTGCTGCCTCTTTGCGCACTGCTGCCGGTACCGTTCCTGATGATTGGGGTCATCCTCAAGGACAGCCTCATGGCGGGCGGACTGCTGAGCGCGGCGGGATTGCTTGCAATCCGATCGCCGGAGGACCGAGCGCTGCGGAGCGTGGCGGCAGCGTTGTTGCTTGCCACCGCAACCTTGCGCTTCAACGCGGCCGTTGCCTGCTTCCCGCTGTTTCTCGTGGCGTTGCCTGAAAGCTGGAAGCGGACGCGCTTGCGCTTGGCTCTTGCCGGCATTGCATCGGCGCTGGCGCTGATCGCCGCGCTGCCCTTGGCCAACCGCATGCTGCACGCGGAGCGCAGCGGCGTCGAGCTTTCGCTGGTCACCTATGATCTGGCCGGCATCGCCCTTCACAGCAAGACGGACGTATTTCCGCCTTTGTCGGTCGCGCAGCCGGTAGCCGTGAATTCACGGTGCTATTCTCCGGTGTCCTGGGATCGCTATGCCTGGTGGGTTGACGAGCCGTGCCCGATCCAGTTCGCGGAACTCAAAACCTCGTTTCAGGCTCTCGGCGTAAACCCATATATCTGGCTGGCGCGCGCGGTTGCCGCACATCCTCTAGCATATCTGGCGCACCGCCTTTGCCATTTCGATCGCAATCTGCGGCTCTGGGTGCACGACGCGGACTTGCCCGGATTGTCCCTGCAGTCCGATCCCAATCCGTGGCACATGGAGGCGCCCCCGAGCGATCTGCGGCAACATATCGGGGCGTTCGCGCAATGGAGCCTCGGCACGCCATTGAGCTGGCCGGCCTGCTGGCTCGCGCTTGGCTTGGGGACGCTGGCGTTGGGCCTCGCGCCTTCGGAAAGCCTTGCCGTGCCGATTGCGTGGTCGGCAGTGCTTTATGGGCTAAGCTATCTGCCGCTCAGCGTAGCTTCTGAGGTTCGCTATCACGTCTGGACGATGAC
>CBFRWL010000238.1:0-3848 GCA_965727025.1 uncultured Sphingomonas sp. | reverse complement strand
CAAAAACTCCGTCATTATAGATGAAGGTTCCTGGCTTTGGGCTCAATTTGAAGACCACCTTATAGGGCAATCCGGAGAGATCGCTATTCGGGACGCCGAATTCACCGCTGGTATCAAAGGCGTCGGAGACCGTGCCGGTATAGGTGATCAGAACCTTCGCGGCAGGCGCCGGTGACGCCACACCCAAAACCACCGCAAGAATGAGCGCTTTCAATTTCATGATAGCGTCCCGTTTCCGACTCAACAGCAGACGAAGTTAGACTTATCATAAGTGATAAGTCATTACCATGACGAAGGCACGAAATGCCGCGACCCACTCTCGATCATTGTCAGTACATCAAAACTGACAACAAATTTTGTGCCGAATGAGAGGGAATACCACAAAATATCAGAGTGACTGCACATCTCCCTGCAGTCCAAGCTACATTTCCCCCCGGCTGCGGCGAATGGCGTAATAACGTGCCACATTGGCCTGATGCTGCGCCAGAGTTTCGGCGAAGACATGGCCTCCCTTGCCGTCGGCGACGAAGTAAATCGCCTTCGATGCGGCCGGCGCGAGCACTGCGGCGATCGCCTGACGGCTGGGGTTGGCGATTGGTCCTTCCGGGAGCCCGGCCATTGCATAGGTATTATAGCCGTTCACGGCCTCCAGCTCCGATCGGCGGATGCGCCTGCCGAGCGGCTTTCCTTTGGTGATCGGATAGATGGTGGTCGGGTCGGCCTGAAGGCGCATGCCCTGTTTGAGCCGATTGCTGTACACGGCGGCCACGAGCGGCCGTTCGGCGGGAAGCGCCGTTTCCTTCTCGACGATGGAGGCGAGGATCACCGCTTCGCGCTTGTCCTTCGCAACGCTGGCGGGCGTGCGCGTTTTCCACTCTGCGTCGAGCGCCTTCGCCATCGCATCCTGCATGCGTTTCAGCACCGCCGCCCGGGTCTCGCCACGCTGGAAGTTATAGCTGTCGGGAAGAACGGAGCCTTCGGCCGGCACTTTTATGGTGCCGGTCAAGAGCGGCTCCGCCATCAGCCGGTCATAAACGAGAATCGAGGGCATGCCCTCGGGAACCGTGACGAGCCTCTGAACCGGCTTGCCATGCTGAAGTATGTCCAGCACACGCGCTGCGCTGACGCCCTTGGGAAATTCGAACTCGCCGGCCTGGATCGGATCCTTTGATCCGAACAGCTGCGCCAGCCGATAGAAGCGGCCGGAGCAACAGATAACGCCAGCCTTTTCGAGCTGGCGCGCAGCCGATCGTACCGTCGCGCCGCTTTCGATCTTGACGATGGCAGGCCCTTGCGACGGGCCGCTGCCCCACCAGATCTTGTATATATAGCTTCCGGCAAGGACTGCGCAGAACAACAGCAGACCAAGCAGCAGCCCGCCTCTGCCCAGGCCTCGCTGCCGGGCCATGCGATCAGTTCACCGCCCGCATCACCAGGCTGGCATTGGTGCCGCCAAATCCGAAGCTATTGTTGAGCACGGCCTTCACCTGACGCTTCTTCGCGACGTGCGGCACGAGATCGACGCCTTCCACCCCCTCGCTGGGATTATCGAGGTTGAGCGTCGGCGGCACGATCTGATCACGCAGCGCCAAAATACAGAAGATTGATTCGACGGCGCCTGCACCACCGAGCAAATGGCCAATGGCCGATTTGGTCGAGCTCATCGAGACGGTTGAGATCGCATTGCCGAACAAGCGGCGCACGGCGCCCAGCTCGAGCTCGTCGCCGAGCGGCGTCGATGTGCCATGCGCGTTGATATAATCGATATCGGCCGGGCTCAGGCCGGATTTTCTCAGCGCCATCTCCATCGAACGATAGGCTCCCGAACCTTCCGGGTGCGGCGCGGTGACGTGGTAGGCATCGCCCGACATGCCATAACCCACCACCTCGGCGTAGAGCTTGGCGCCGCGCGCCTTGGCACGTTCATATTCCTCCAGCACGACGACGCCCGCGCCCTCGCCCATGACGAAGCCGTCGCGATCCTTGTCATAGGGACGGCTGCCCCGCCACGGCTCATCGCGGAAGCCGGTGGAAAGCGCGCGCGCCTGGCCGAAACCGGCAATTCCGATCGGGCAAATCGCGCTTTCCGCGCCTCCCGCCAGCATCACGTCGGCATCGTCCATGGCGATCATGCGCGCGGCATCGCCGATCGAATGCGCGCCGGTCGAGCAGGCGGTGACGACCGCATGATTGGGGCCCATGAGACCATATTTGATCGAGACCTGTCCCGATATCAGGTTGATCAGGCGCCCATGCACGAAGTGCGGCGACACCCGCCGCGGACCCTTTTCGTGCAGCACGAGCGACTCGCTCTCGATGCCCGGCAGGCCACCAATGCCCGAACCGATCGAGCAGCCGGCGCGAAGCCGCTCCGGCTCGCTCATTTCGGTCAGTCCTGCATCTTCGATCGCCTGGCCGGCGGCGTCGATGCCGAAGACGATGAACGGATCGACCTGCCGTTGAACCTTGTGATCGACCCGCTTGTTCGGATCGAAGCCATATTCGTGATCGGCCGGCTTCACTTCGCAGGCATAGTTGGTCTGGAAGTCAGTGGCGTCGAAGCGCGTGATCGTCCCCGCGCCTGATTTTGAGGCGATAATGTTCGCCCAGCTCGTCTCGACATCGGCACCCAGCGGGGTCACGAGCCCCAATCCGGTCACGACAACGCGGCGCATAGCCATCTACTCCTTCCTCGCGGGCTGCGGCGGAATGCGAAACGGCCTCCCGCACAAGTCGGGAAGCCGCTCGGAAGGCCTCAGCCTCGTTTCAAGCGATCCCCGAGGGATCAGCCCTTGTGGCTGTCGATATAGCTGATCGCATCCTTTACGGTCGAAATCTTCTCGGCCGCATCATCAGGGATTTCGACGCCGAACTCTTCCTCGAAAGCCATTACCAACTCGACGATATCGAGGCTGTCGGCACCCAGATCGTCAATGAAGCTGGCGTCCTCGGTCACCTTGTCGGCCTCGACTCCGAGATGCTCGACAACGATCTTCTTTACGCGCTCAGCGGTCTCGCTCATTCCATTTACCTTCCCTAGGCATTGTTTGGCGTGGCACTAACCGCGCGACAGCCTCCTTGCAAGTGGCCGCGCGCCTATATCATCGCCATGCCGCCATTGACGTGGACAGTCTGGCCGGTGACATAGCCGGCTTCGCGGCTGGCGAGATAAGCCACCGCGGCGGCCACGTCAGCCCCGTCGCCGAGCTTGCCGGCGGGTATCCGGCCCAGCAGCGCGTCTTTCTGCGCATCGGGCAGCACATCGGTCATGGCGGAAGCGATGAAGCCCGGCGCGACGCAATTGACGGTGATGCTGCGGCTGGCAAGCTCCTGCGCCAGCGCCTTGGACATGCCGACCAGCCCCGCCTTGGACGCGGCATAATTGGCTTGCCCGGGATTGCCCGTCGCGCCCACCACCGAGGTGATCGAGATCACGCGCCCGAACCGCTGCTTCATCATCGGCTTGGCCGCCGCCCGAATGAGCCGGAAGGCCGCCTCCAGATTGACGCGGATCACCTGATCCCACTCCTCGTCCTTCATGCGCATGGCGAGATTGTCCCGCGTCACGCCGGCATTGTTGACGAGGATATCAAGCTTTCCGCCCAACGCCTCCACCGCCTGCGGCACCAGCGCGTCGACCGCTGCCGCATCGGAAAGGTTGCACGGCAGGATCACGCAATCGCCACCAATCTCGGCAGCGACCGTCTTCAACGCATCCTCGCGGGTACCCGACAGCGCGACGCGGGCGCCCTGCCCCGCCAGCGCCTTGGCGATGGCCGAACCGATTCCGCCGGACGCTCCCGTCACCAGCGCGGTCATTCCCGTCAGATCGAACATTCTCATCATTC
>CBFRWL010000237.1:0-3871 GCA_965727025.1 uncultured Sphingomonas sp. | reverse complement strand
CGGATGGGCGTGCTGATCGGGCTGGCGGTGCGGGAGGCTGGCAAGTCGATCCCCAATGGCATTGCCGAAGTGCGCGAGGCGATCGACTTTCTCCGCTATTATGCGATGCAGGCGCGCAATGGCCTGGGCCAGGCCAAGCCGCTCGGCCCGGTGGTCTGCATCAGCCCGTGGAATTTCCCGCTCGCCATCTTCACCGGGCAGGTTGCCGCTGCGCTTGCAGCGGGCAATCTGGTGCTCGCCAAGCCTGCCGAAGAAACCCCGCTGATCGCTGCCGAGGCGGTGAGACTGCTTCATGAGGCTGGTGTGCCGATGGAGGCGCTGCAGTTTCTTCCGGGTGACGGCAGGATCGGCGCGGCCCTTGTCGCGGCGCCCGAGACGATGGCCGTCATGTTCACCGGCTCGACCGAGGTCGCACGCGGCATCCAGCAGCAGCTTGCCGAGCGGCTTTCGCCCGCGGGCAAGCCGATCCCGCTCATCGCCGAAACCGGCGGCCAGAATGCGATGATCGTCGATTCGTCGGCGCTGGCCGAGCAGGTGGTCGCCGACGTCATCGCGTCGGCATTCGACAGCGCCGGCCAGCGCTGCTCGGCGCTGCGCATCCTCTGCCTTCAGGAAGAGATCGCCGACCGCACGCTGATAATGCTCAAGGGCGCGCTCGAGGAATTGCGGATCGGCCGCACCGATAGGCTCGCTGCGGATATCGGCCCGGTGATCACCGCCGAAGCGCAAGCGAATCTGGACAAACATGTCGAAGCCATGCGCAGGCGCGGCCACAAGGTCGAGCAGAAGCCGCTGGCGCCGGACACCGCGCGTGGGACCTTCGTGCCTCCCACGATCATCGAAATCGAAAGCATCGCCGAACTAGAACGCGAGATATTCGGGCCGATCCTCCATGTGATCCGTTATCGCCGTGACGATCTCGATACGCTGATCGAGGCGATCAACGCGACCGGCTACGGCCTCACCTTCGGACTTCACACCCGCCTCGACGAGACGATTGAGCATGTCACGTCGCGGGTGAAGGCTGGCAATATCTATATCAATCGCAACGTCATTGGCGCGATCGTCGGCGTGCAGCCATTTGGCGGGCGCGGCCTTTCCGGCACCGGGCCAAAAGCAGGCGGCCCGCATTATCTCAACCGGCTCGTGCAGGACGTTCCCGCCACGCGAGCGATCGGCAGCAAGCTCGATCCGGCGCTGGCGGACCTTGTTGTCTGGCTGGACGAGCATGGCCATCCGGAGCAGGCGCAGATCGCGCGGCAGCTCGGCGAAGCCTCACCAGTGGGACGCGGTATGGAGTTGCCGGGGCCGGTGGGCGAGCGCAACAGCTATGCGCTTCATCCGCGCGGCACGGTCCTGCTGAGGCCGGCGAGCACTGACGGCCTGTTTCACCAGCTCGCCGCAGCACTGGCGACCGGCAACGACGTGATCATAGAGGGTGAGCTGGCGGCTGGGCGGTTGCTCGGCAATCTGCCGTCGCGCGTGCAGGCGCGGATTCGCTCTGGTCATGATTCCCCGTCGGCCGCGCTCGTTGAAGCGGGACCTGACGAGCTTGGCGCGATCTTGAGAGATCTGGCCGCGCGGCGGGGGCCGCTGATCCCGGTCCAGGCCGCAACGTCGGCGCAGATGCACATGGCGGACGCTTATTGTCTCGATTGGCTGGTCGAGGAGGTGTCGACATCGGTCAACACCACGGCTGCGGGCGGCAATGCCAGCCTGATGACGCTCGTGTGAGCGCCAGCGCGGGCCGTGCCGTCAATCTGAACCGTTTGTTTCGAGCGGAGGTTCGAGCCTGCCGAGAACCGAAGTCGAGAACGTCAGCCCGGCCCAACTTCTCGATAAGCTCGAACGCTACTCGAACCAAACGGAAGCGATTCTTATTTCATGTTTGTCGTTGGCGCCGCCTCAGATGCTGAGCATGCTGTCGTGCCGCGCAAGAATGCGGAGCTGCAACCCGCATTGCTTCGCGCGGTCCAGCGCCAAGCTGGTCGGCGCCGAGATCGCGACCAGCAGCGGGCAATTGGCGAGCGCCGCCTTCTCGACGAGTTCGTAGGAACAGCGCGAGGAGAGCAGGGCGAAGCCGCCGTCCCAAGCGAGCCCGTCCTGGAGCATCGCGCCGATCAGCTTGTCGAAGGCATTGTGCCGCCCGACATCTTCGCGCACCAGGCGGATCGTGCCGCCGGCGGCGCAGAGCGCGGCGGCATGCACCGCGCCCGTAGCTTCGCCGAGCGGCTGCTGGGCGCCGAGCTTTTCCAGCGCCGCAAAGACGGCATGGTCGCTGGCATCGCTGCGCGCGCTGACCGGCGGCAACGGCCGCAGCGCCTGTTCGAGATTCTCTATGCCGCAGAGGCCGCACGAGGATTCCGAGACGCGGTGGCGCACGCGTTGCGCGGCGCGCTCCGCCTTGCTCTGGACAAGCCAGATGCGCAGGATCGTGCCGGCGTCGCTCTCGTGCGCCTCGACCGAGACGATATCCTCCGGCGCGTCGATGAGCCGTTCGGATTGGGCGAAGCCGAAGGCGAGATCTTCCAGATCGGCGGGCGTGCTCATCAGCACGGCATAGCCGATGCCGTTGATCTCGATGGCGACGGGCGCCTCTACCGCGATACTCCGGTCGATCGATGTCCGGCTGCCGTCAACACCGATCCGAAGGAGCTGATGCCCGGTGGCGGCTTGGCTCATCCGGCGTCGGAACGACCGACGCCATCGACGCCGGAGAATGTGGTGGCGCGTGTCTGTGGAGGAGGAGCGCCGTGTTCCATCAGCTGGCGAAGCGCGCCCAGCGACGTCGGCGACAGGCCTTCGCCGCCCTGCTCGACATGGCGGAAGATCATCGCCTTCATATGCGGATCCCAATATTTGGCGATATGATCGGCCACGGCCGCCTCGCTCGTGCCATCGGTGACCGGAGACAAGTTACGCGCGATCTGGTCGGCCATGTAGATCAGCTTCTCGAGGCTATTCACTCGGCGGCCTCGGCATGCGCGATCCGCCGCGAGCGCTCGGAAAGCGCCTCATAATCTTCCTGCCAGTCGGTCGGGCCGTTGGATGGGGAAACCTGCACGGCAGTCACTTTATATTCGGGGCAGTTGGTCGCCCAGTCGGAATATTCGCTGGTCACGACATTGGCCTGCGTCGCGGGGTGGTGGAAGGTCGTGTAGACCACGCCGGGCGCGACCCGATCGGTGACGAGCACGCGCAGCGTCGTTTCGCCCGATCGGCTGGCGAGCCGCGTCCAGTCGCCGTCCTTGAGGCCGCGATCCTCGGCATCGACCGGATGCATTTCGAGCCGGTCCTCCGGATGCCAGGCGGTGTTGGCGGTGCGCCGGGTCTGCGCGCCGACATTATACTGGCTGAGAATGCGGCCGGTGGTCAGCAGCAGCGGATAGCGCGGGCCGGTCTTCTCGTCGGTCGGCACATAATCGGTGACGACGAACTTGCCCTTGCCGCGCGCGAAGCCGCCGATGTGCATCACCGGAGTGCCTTCGGGCGCCTTGTCATTGGCTGGCCACTGCATCGATCCGAGTGCTTCGATCCTGGCGAAGCTGACGCCGGCGAAGCTCGGCGTCAGGCGGGCGATCTCGTCCATGATCTCGGAAGCATGGCTGTAATGCCAGCCAAGATCGAGCGCGTTCGCCAGCGCCTGCGTGACTTCCCAATCTTCCATCCCATTGAGCGGCGACATCACCCGCCGCACCAGCTGGATGCGCCGCTCGGCATTCGTGAAGGTGCCCGTCTTTTCCAGGAAGGTCGAGCCCGGCAGGAAGATGTGCGCGTAATTGGCTGTCTCGTTGAGGAAGAGATCGTGGACGATCACGCACTCCATCGCCGCGAGCCCGGCCGCGACATGCTGGGTGTTGGGATCGGATTG